>CANJFK010000032.1 GCA_947473535.1 Legionellaceae bacterium
ATAATCTAAAAATCGCTCGCTCGTTTCACCATCAATAAATTGATTCTGCGCTGAAATGCTAAAATGAAATGCATCCTGATAACGAGACACATTGAATGTTAACGGGATTGTTGTTTTTTCGAAACCGGCCTGCTCATTCAATACGCCTGTTTGCCTTGGTCGAGAAAGAATATGAAAATGCGTATAATTAAAGGAGCATGAATAAAGATCTTCTGCCGCATTGAAATCCGCTTTTATTTTCCCATAAGGATAAATTTTATACTCTTCAAGCCGCGCTTTCTCTTTCGCTAGAAATAAAATAAAAGACTCTAGCTCACGATAATCATTCGCACCAACCGTAGCTCGGAGAGGAATTGTATTTAAATGCAAACCAAATACTCGATCGCCACCCATTTCTTCCAAACGATTATTCGCAGTAAGACCAATCACTAAATCAGTTTGGCCCGTGAACCGTGATAACGTTAATAAATAAACCGCCAAAAATATCACATCAACAGATATACCTAACTGATTTGACATCGACAGTAGATCGGTCGCCCTCGGGTTATCTAGTACGCGATGTCGATGGAGTAGAGGAGACGCATCAATCGCTGATCGATTTAAAAGCAAGCTACCCACACTTGCCTCATGACCACCTAAATAATCTCGCCAAAAATCATGGTATTTCTCAGAACTTAACGCGAAACGTTCATTTTGAATAACACGTTGATAAGGCGGCGTTTCTTCTTCTTTAATGGCCTGTCCATCGCTAAACGCTGTAATAAATTCAGCCATTAATGACGCCACACTCCAACCATCAGTGATCGCATGATGAAATGAAAAGACGAAGGTATATTGCACTTCTGTTGGATTGATAATATACAGATCAAATAGTCCAGGAAGATTGATCGAAAACATCCGTGATTTTTCTTGATTAATAAAATCATCAACATCAATGATCTGAATCCCTTTGTAATGCTGATCAATATCAAGACTTTCGTACTGAATCGATAAATACCCATACACGTCACTTTCAATGAAACTCGTACGTAGCAATGGATGTTTGATCATCAACTGCTCGAAAATATTGAGCAATTTAACTTCATCAAATTTATGTTTTATGAGATATGTAAATACATCATGATAAGCACCGCCAACGCCATCCTTTAACGATTCAAGCAACATCCCCATTTGCAGATAACTCGCCGGATAAACGTCCTCAATATGACCGTAATCACTCGCGTTTGAACTTAAAATAGCTTCTTTTGTTTCTGTCTCAATCAAGCTATAAGGCGAATATTTAGTTCGATTCACCACGGTTGCATGATCTGTCTGCTCAATCAAATTAAGTATCGTTTTATGATTGAATATTTCTCGTACGGACACATTAAAACCAATCGCTCGCATCTTTGCTACAAGACGAATACTTGAAATGGAGTCACCACCTAATCGGAAAAAGTGTCCTTCAATGCCAACGCGCGGAATACCCAAAACATCTTGCCAAATCTCACACAACCTCAATTCCAATTCGTTGCGTGGCGGCATATACTCGGCTATATCAGATGACCAATCCGGTATTGGCAATGCTTTACGGTCTAACTTGCCATTAATCGTTAAACGAAACGCCGGTATCTGAACAAACACACTCGGCATCATATGCTCAGGTAAACGACTCGCAAGATACGCACGCAAGCTTGTTTCATTAATAGGACTAGCACCAACATAATACGCCACTAACGATTGGTTTTTTCCGGACGCTGTTTCTTTTTCATACGCAATAACGACACATTGCTGAAGATCAGCATACGTCGATAATACATGCTCGATTTCACCGAGCTCTATACGATAACCTCTAATTTTAACCTGAAAGTCATTACGACCGATGTATTCCAAATGACCATCTGGCAACCAACGAACCAAGTCACCCGTTTTATACAATCGCGTATAACCACGTGCTTTATCATCTTCCGTCGCAAAAGGATTAGAAATAAAGCGCTCTTGAGTAAGTTCGGTTTGATTTAAATACCCTCGAGCAAGACCCGCACCACCAACGTAAAGCTCTCCAACCACGCCTATCGGTGCAGGAACGCCGCCTTGGCTCAAAACATAAGCTTTCAAATCACCCAACACGCGCCCAATATCAGTGCCTGTCGTGTCCTGTGCTGAAAGCGCTTTATAGGTTACATGCACCGTTGTCTCAGTAATACCATACATGTTAATCAGCGCGGGGCCCGCGTCGCCCATGGCGCGCCACCAACCGGCCAACTGCGAAACATTTAACGCTTCTCCGCCAAAAATAACATACCGAAGTTTCAGCCGCTCGGATTGATTGGCAAGTACTTCTGCTGCAAACACTTGAAATGCCGTCGGCGTCTGGTTTAAAACACTGACACCATGACGCTGGCATAGCTGATAAAACCGCTGCATATCACGCGTATCATCATGGCTTGGGATAACCAATGTCGCACCATGAAACAACGCGCCCCACATTTCCCATACTGAAAAGTCAAAAACGTAAGCGTGGTACAACGTCCAGACGTCCTCAGCTGTAAAATCAAAGTAATCCCTCGCGGCCGAAAACAACCGCATCACGTTGCCGTGTAACTGCATCACCCCTTTAGGCTGCCCCGTCGTGCCTGAGGTATAAATCACATACGCCATATCAGTCGGTTGGACAGGTACTGATAAATTCGTGGTCTTTTCCTTGTGGTCAAGTGCCCCGTCTAAAACAATGCATTGTGTACCCTTGGGCGCCGCGCGCTCTAGCGTTGGAAGTAAATGCGTGCGGGTTAACAGTAACGCGCTCCTCGTGTCCTCCAGCATGTAACCAATTCGCTCAACGGGGTAATTTGGATCAATCGGTACGTAAGCCGCGCCCGATTTAAGAATCCCCAATATCCCAATCATCATCTCAAGTGAACGGTCAAGGCAAAGTGCTATCAACGTGTCGGACGGAAGGTTGCCTGCATATTGCTTTCGGATAAACCGTGCTAATTGGTTTGCTGCTTGATTGAGTTCCCGGTACGTTAATCGTTGATCTTCATAGACAATCGCAATATGGTCAGGCGTGCGTTTAACCTGCTCTTCAAACAGTTGATGGATTGTTTTATCGTTCGGGTAGTCTTTACTGGTGTTATTCCAATCGTAGACAGTTTGCTGGTATTCAGCTGGCGTTAATATTGGATAGGTTGAAATAGGCGTATCTATTTGTTCAAGCATGGACGTTAATATATGTTCATAATGCGCGCTAAATCGTCCGATCGTTTCGGGCGTAAATAGTGCCGTAGCATACTGAAGATTACTTACGATTCTATTTTTTGACGCGTTAATCGTTAACGTTATATCAAACTTCGCGGGTTGATAATGGTTATCTAACACAACAGGCCTGATTTCAGACAAGCTTGCATCCAGTTCATTATCATATTGAACCGTAAACAATACCTGAAATAACGGATGTCTTGACGTGTCACGCTCAAGCTTTAACCCATCAACAAGCTTTTCAAAAGGCAAGTCTTGATGCCATTGCGCATCAATCAAGTCGGCCTGAATGGCGGTCATGCATTCCGCTAACGTAGCATTCGGTGCCAATTGAAGACGCAAAACCAGCGTGTTAACGAAAAAGCCAATCAAACCAGCTAACTGTGGGTGTTGACGATTAGCTACGGGGGTACCAATGAGTAAATCCGTTTGACCGGTGTATCGCGATAAAAGAAGCGCGAACCCACTTAAAAGCACCGTGTATAACGTCATCCCGCGGGCGTCCGCCAGCGCATGAAGCCGACTTGAAATAGACTCGGATAACTCAAAAGAAACCGAAGCCCCTTGATAATCCATTTGTGCGGGTCGTGGGTAGTCCAACGGCATGGCTAACGGCGTGTGCTCGGCAAGTTTATCTTGCCAATAATGCATTAATCCCTCAAATCGTGTTGATAAAAAATCGCGCTGCCAAACCGCAAAATCTTTGTATTGTATCGGTAGCACCGGCAATGCCAAGGGCTTGCCTTTGCGAAGAGCCTGGTAACACAACTCAAGCTCACTGACAAATACCGATTCTGACCAGTTATCAAACGCTACGTGATGAATAGTAATAAATAAATATTGTTTATGCGCATCAGTGTGCGTACAAATCCAGGCCCTGATTGGATAGTCGGCGGTTAAATCAAAAACACGGTGAGCAACGTCGCGCTGAACCGCTTCAAAATTGGACGCATTGGCTTTGATGTCATGTATCGCAAGAGGAGATTCTTGAATGCTCTGCACGTATTGTCCGGTACTGCCTTGCTTGAATACCGTGCGTAATATTGCATGGCGTGTGACCATCGCCTGTATAGCTTGCTTTAATGCATCGAGGTCAATTGTATCAGCCAACGCAAAGGCCATTGGGATATGATAGGCGTCCGTACCACCTTCGTATTGCTCGATAAACCAAAGCCGTTCTTGGGCAAACGACAACGGCTCTTCGTTGTTTGGTGTAGGTGTTATATCCAAAAGCAACTCGCTCGTACGCAACAAAATACTTAATGCTGCAATCGTGCGGTGATTAAATAAATCCGCAACCCGTACCATGCGATTCATCGCTTGGCTCATGCGGTGAGCTACTTGTATCGCTAAAATTGAATGACCGCCTAATCGGAAAAAATCATCACCAATACCAATAGTTGAAACACCTAGGCTTTCTTGCCAAATCCTGCAAACAATAGATTCTAACTCGTCTCGTGGTGCAATGTACTGCGTTACGTCAACCGTCAAATCAGGGACTGACAACGCCTTACGATCCACTTTGCCATTAATGGTCAAAGGCAATTTATCTAAAAACACATACTGAGCAGGGAGCATGTAGCTGGGCAATATTTCCGCTAAAAATTCACCCAGCTCTGTTGGCGAGGGTACAAAATCACCCGTTACAACATAGGCTATCAACCGCTTACCTGAAGAACCATCCACTGCCAACACAACGGCCTCGTTCACATCGCCGTACTGCCGTAGAGCATGCTCAATCTCAGCAAGCTCAATACGATAACCTCTTATTTTAACCTGAAAGTCATTACGGCCGATGTATTCTAAATTACCATCCGGTAACCACCGAACCAAATCGCCCGTTTTGTACAACCGTGTGTAACCATTGACCTTATCGTTTTCCGTTGCATAGGGATTGGGGACAAAACACTCGGCCGTCCGTTCAGGTTGATTCAAATAGCCCCGAGCAAGACCCGCACCACCAATATAAAGCTCACCAATAACGCCCACCGGCACAAGTTGGGCGTGATTATCTAAAACATAAACTTTGTAATTATGGTAAGGCTTTCCAATGCTTCCGACGACAGCCATTCCTTCATCTTTCTTGATGAGAGAAACCCCTACCGTGGTCTCAGTTGGCCCGTATTCATCATAAATTTCGTCCACATAACACGCAATTTGTCGCAAATGCCCTAACTCAAGTTTTTCCCCACCAAGAAAACAGCGCTTAATTCGAATCGATCCTATCGACATAGCTAATTGCGTTAAATAGGAAGGCGTTAATTTTACAAAATCAATCCGTTCTGTTTGTAAATGGCGAGCGTAATCATCAATATCTTGTAACTGCCCCGCGTAAATCACAATTTTCTTGCCACACATCAACGGGACCAACGTCGTTGTTACCGTTAAATCAAACGCCATACTGGTTGAAAAATCAACGTTGGCTACATCATTAAAATAACCAAGTACGTTCTCGCTGTAATTCGCGACATTAGCATGAGTGACCATAACACCTTTCGGCACGCCCGTCGTACCTGAGGTATAAATGACATACGCTAAATCACTGGATTGAATCGCCACTGACAAATTCGTTGTCTTTTCTTGCTGATACACCTTTTTATCTAAAACAACGCATTGCTGGAACTGTGAGGCATAACGCGCCTGCGTCAATATCAACTGCGCTTTTGTATCGTCTACAATAAATTGAATGCGTGCTTCAGGATAGCTTGGATCAATAGGAACATAAGCTCCTCCCGCTTTAAGAATCCCCAATATCCCAATCATCAGCTCAAGTGAACGGTCAAGGCAAAGCGCTATCAATGTATCGGGCGTGAGATTGTCTTGATAGTGTTTTCGAATAAACCGCGCTAATTGATTCGATTGTTCATTTAACTCTCGATAAGTCAATTGCTGATCTTGGTATACCACAGCAACATTATCTGGCGTTCGTTTGACTTGCTCTTCAAACAGTTGATGAATCGTATTATCGCTCGGATATGTCTTATCCGTATTATTCCAGTCATAAACAATTTGCTGATATTCCGTTGGCAATAAAATTTGATAATCACCAATCAGTTGTTTTAAGTCGATTGGCATTTGTGCCAGAACGTGGAGATAATGCGTAGCGATCCTATGAATAGTGTCTTTATTAAAATGTTGCTCTAAATAATCAATACGACCAACCAACTTAACGTTCTGCTCTTCAAGCAAAAGCATTAAACTAAAGCCACTACCTACCAAAAAACTATCGTTTATAGGTGACCCGCCTAAACCAAAAAATACGTCACCATACTGTTCAATTAATATTTTTTCATTGCAATCAGCGTATTTTTTGGCGATTTCCAGCCGCTGATGTTGAACATTGATGATAAGCTGAGACGTAGTATCGTGCGCTTGATGTTGGAGTCTAATCGGCAAATTAGGTGTATGATTGCCTAACGCAGCGTTTGTACAGGAAATACCTATCGCTTGGTCGTCTTGAGTGGTGTATTTCACTAGCAAAATATAAAAACCACTCAACAATACCGCCTCAAGACTCACGTTTAGTTTATCAGCAAGGCGTCTCAATTGAGCAGTACATTCACTTGTCACTTCAAATGAATACGTTTCAAACAACTCTAAGCTGGTAGCCTTCGAACGCTCAACGGGCAATGTGGGCCGGGTAAATCCAGAAAAAAGTTCGTCAAAATAGTGCGTTAATTCATCTATTTTTTTCTTATCATCTTGCTCTTTAATGTTATTTTTAACCATGTTATCTTTGTCCCTTCGTAACATTATTTAATCAAAAATTACAACGTCCCCATCCTACTCAAACTCTAAAGCATCAATAAACGCTAGTTAATTCAATGGATTAAGTTCACTATAACAAACAGAATAAAAACCTCAAGGGTTAATCCAAATCATTACCCATCGCAACAACAACCTTACGTTCTCCCGTAAAAGGATGCCTAGAATGTGCCATCAATAAATTATCCAGGATCATAACGTCCCCTTTCTGCCATGAGAAAACTATTTTTTCTGAATCATAAGCGTCTACTATCGATTTAATGTCGTCTACTTCAATATCACTACCATCGCCATAAAATGCATTTCTTGGGAGTCTATCTGGTTTAACAACGGATAAAAGAGCCTCTTTCTCTGCTTTATCCAGCGACGATATATGAAATAAATGAGCCTGGTTAAACCATACTGTTTCAGATGTAACAGGATGTTGCACTGTGGCCTGGCAAATTTGTTTCGTGGTCAATTCCAAATCATCAGAACTCAGATCATGCCAACTATACGTCTCGCCAATGAGTTTTCGGTAAATATCCAAAAAAATACTTGAAAATATTTTTAATGAGATCATGCTATGAGGCATGAAAACATTGATTCTTACAGAAGCACAAACGAATGAACTCAGACG
>CANJFK010000033.1 GCA_947473535.1 Legionellaceae bacterium
AAGAGTTAGTGCATCATACAGGCGTTGTGCTCGCGACATCAAAGAGCTCCCTATTTAAAGAGAAACAAATTATACGCAAAACGTGCGGAATCACAATTAATTAATGGAGAATGTTATGCAACAAAAAGGTTTTACGTTGATCGAGCTGATGGTCGTAATCGCTATTATTGGCATTCTTGCCGCGGTTGCTATCCCTGCTTACCAGGATTACCTTGTTCGAGCTCGTGTCACAGAAGGTTTGAATTTGGGTGCTGTTGCAAAGCTTGCAGTAGCTGAAACCGTCATGTCAAATAGTGCCTTACCAGAAAACCAAATAGCCACCGGTTATGTGAGTCCAGCGCCAACACTGAATGTGTCGTCCATTACTGTTGGCGAAAAAACCGGAGAAATAACCATCACATACACGCCGATAGCGGGTGATGGCACGCTTGTTTTAACGCCGACAGTACAGTCCAGTGGCGAGATTACATGGACTTGCACGAGAGGCACGTTAGCGTCGAAATACCGCCCTGCGAATTGTAGAGGGTAGCGTTTGTATCCTTGTGAGTCATTATAGTACTAAATTGCCGCGTGGATGCAACGTGATTTCGTTAACGATGAACGGCGATCTACGCGGGTTTTTACGGAGTTATTTCGAAACGAATGGCAATTAGACATTGAGCCGGTACAATGGAATTTTGTCAAATCGGTTGCCAATGTATTGGATCAACCGTTGTATAAGACAATGCATTTAAAGGGAGAAAATAGAGCACCTCTTTTTTGCGTTGGACACACGTTGGATTTATATAGAGCATTGCCTTATGGTTGGCGTACAACTCCCTAAGGAATCCACACGGATTTATATATGTGGCAGCAACTTTTTCGGCATGAACAATGTATCGCTTCCAGTTGTATGGAAATCACGGGGGTTCATTTTCCATCGCCATGGCGATTAAATTGGTCTGCAGAACAACGAGAAAAAGAACTTGAGCGGTGGTATGACCTGGTTGCGGCATCTAACGAGTTAATGATGTTTGGTTCGCTCCATCATTTTTTTCTTCAACGGATTACATCGCTTGAAATTCAACTAAAAGAGCGTGTTGCTAAACATATCCTGGCTAACGTTGCGAAATATGTTGTGAAAACGCTGAAGAACGTGCTAGTACGTACCGGTTCCCTTTAATTTTGACAGGTAGCTCTTGAGTCACGTAGCCTGGATGGAACGCAGTGTAATCCGGGAGGTTCGGAGCGTTGAAATCCCGGGTTACGGCTTTGCCTGCACCCAGGCTACGACAATGTATTAAGCGCCATTCGAGTCAGACCCTAAATTTTTTTAAATAACGTACCGGCGATTAAAGCAGTACTGCCAAGAAACGTTTGTCGATAGATCCCCAAACGTTTTATTTTAATCATGGCAAAAATAGAGGGGCTTTTTCTCGCGGCATCAAATTGTTTAAAAATAAACTTATTTTTTTCACTGAGTAAGTGTTCTATGGATTGCAAGGCTTGCAAGTTAAGATTGAGCGACACTCTAAATCTGCCTTTAAACAACGCATGTATATTGAGAAGACGAGCACGCCAACCCGAGTTGCTTCCAATCACATTATCCTTATGTTGGCGGTAGCGCATCGACGGACTAGGATCATAAAAAACGTCCCCCCCCGCACCGGTAATCAGTAAATAGGTCCACCAATCATGCGCTACGACATTGATGTTATCGCCGGCTTCACGCAAGCAGTTTATTGCTGCATGATTAAACAGCATGGTATTGCCGCTGCCAATGTTTTGCACAAGTGCGTTCAAAAATCCCGGGGGTTTTTTGAAGCATTCGGAATAGCCAATTTCGTTATTGTGCTCATCAACAAGCTTCGTTCGTGAGCAATAGAGTGCAAGTCGTTCACAAGGAATAGTATTTAACCAATTAATTCCTTTTTGTAGTTTATCTGGTTCCCAAACATCATCCTGATCACAATAAGCATAATAATCGCCATTCGCTTTTTTCGAGCAGATTAATGATAAAAAGTTAGCCGCAAACCCCTTTCTTGGGCCGTGTTGGATAATAAATCTACCTGGTGGAAGCCGTGCTTGATGCCTTTTTAGTATGCTGTATGTGTTATCGTCAGAGCCGTCATCGGAAGCCCATAGTTCTATATTTTTATGCGTTTGTGAGGCGATGGAGTCTAATTGTTCATCTAAAAAACGCTGGCCATTATAAGTGGCCAGGAAAATAACAACCTTCGGCTGGTACATCAATCGGTTCATAACTTTTTTGTAACCAGTTCGTTTTTAAGTCGGACATAATCAGGTAGTCCATTCACGTACGGCGGATACGCTTCGCCTTGAATGAGTGGCGTAAGGTAAGTACGACACGCATCCGTTATACTCATGCTATCGCTACCGATAAAGTCTATCGGCATTGTTTTTTCCTGATTAGCGACATTGGCTAATGGAACCTGGCCGATCGACCAACGGTAGGGGGAGTCGTGTTCGCGAACGATGGTAGGCATGATGGCGTTATGCCCGGCTAGCGCCAACTCTACGGCTGCTTTTCCTAAAGCATAGGCTTGGTCGACATCGACAGTCGACGCGATATGGCGAGCTGCTCGTTGTAAGTAATCTGCGACGGCCCAATGATATTTGAGGTTTAATTTGCTTTTTACCAGCTGGGCAATAACGGGTGCTACACCCCCAAGTTGAGCGTGTCCAAATGCGTCTCGTAAACCCGCATCACTTAAAAATTGACCTTGAGTATTGCGTATACCTTCTGACACAACAACGACGCAGTAGCCGTAGTCGCGCACACACTCGGAAACACGTTTTAAAAAACGGGCTTCGTTAAAGGGAACCTCTGGAAATAAAATGATATGAGGTGGTTCGTTTGGCGCAGCACCTGCAAGTCCGCTGGCGGCAGCAATCCATCCTGCGTGTCGACCCATGACCTCAAGAATAAATACTTTCGTGGATGTGGCTGACATTGAAGCAACATCAAAACCTGCTTCCCGCGTTGAAACAGCAACATACTTTGCTACGGAACCAAAGCCCGGGCATGTGTCAGTGTATGGCAAGTCATTATCCACGGTTTTCGGAATACCGATACATGTCACAGGGTAGCCGGAAGCCACACTCATCAGTGCTACTTTATTGGCCGTGTCTTGTGAATCACCACCGCCATTGTAAAAAAAGTAGCCTATATTGTGCGCTTTGAAGACATCGATCAAGCGATCCAGCTCTTCGCCATCATCTTTTAATTTATACCGGCAAGAGCCAAATGCGCCGGATGGCGTATGCATGAGTTTTGCGATCGCCTCATCACTCTCAAGTGATGTATCGATAAGCTCTTCCTGTAAGGCACCTAAAATACCGTTTTTCGCAGCGTAGACTTTTCCGATTTGTAGTGGATGCTGCCGTGCTGTTTGAATTAAACCACAAGCGGATGCATTAATTACGGCGGTTACACCACCTGATTGAGCATAAATTGCATTTTTAACGGACATCACTTCTCCTTTATTATTTTTTGGTGGTGATCCTAAATAAGTATATATGATTGGCGTGAACGCTGATATTCATTTAGCACGTCGTCAATACCCTCAATTAATTGTGGAAATACCGTGTGAAGTTCATCGATATGTTTTGCATGCCTTGCGGCATTTTCCAGACTAGCCACACAACTTTGCAGTTGTGTGACGCCGCAAAAACAACAAGCGCCATGTAATTTGTGTGCGAGTTTCTCTAGTCCTTGTAAATCACTGTTCTGGAATAGTTGCAGGAAGTCCGCACGGTTATTTTCTAATCCTTCTACAAAACGGGCAAGAAACTCAACGGCTAATGCGTGATTACCGGATACTTTCTGCACACATAACGACCAGTTAATAGCGGTTGTTTTTGTTTTCTCCAGTATCTGCAGCAAATGATGAAGTAGACGTTTTTCATCAATTGGTTTTTGCAAACACAGTTCAATGCCGGCTTTCTGTAGGTGCTCAGTATTGAGATCGCTGCTGTTCGCGGTGATAAGGATGATGGGTGTGTTTTTATTTAGCATTGATTCTTGGCGAATCAAGCGCGCGGCATCCAGGCCATTGATTTTCGGCATTTGCAAATCAAGTAAGATGATGGAGAACCGTTGGCGGTTACAAATCGCCACGGTTTGTTCACCATCATTGACGGTTTCAATGCATGCGTTTTCGCCAAGCAATGAATTGAGTAACATGCGATTCACCGGATTGTCTTCGGCAATGAGTAAATTGGGTTTTGCTTTGCGTAATTGCGCACGTAACTCATCGAGTTCAGCATGGCTGGTTTTATTAAGCGACGCTTGGTTAAGTACTGATTCAACGGCGTCATGCAATTTTTGAATATTGGGTGGTTTGAACAAGAGCGCTTGTGCACCTAGCGCTTGATAATCTTGAATAAACCATTTCGAGACTAGCAGGCAGGGGATGGATTGCTTACACAATACTTGGGCTACTTGTTGTTCACAACCTTGATTCACATTGATAAATGCCAGATGACAATCCCTGTTCGAATTAAAAGCATCCTCTAACTGATTAAAGGCGTGCACTCGAACGCAATGAATGCCCCAATAACCTAATCCATTGCATAATGCTTCTAAATGCAATGGATTGTCATCAAAACAGAGAACGTTAAGATTGGCAAATCGACTGGTTTGATGTTTTTCTACTTCGTAGGCAGCCAGCTTTTCTAATGTTAAATAGACGGAAAAGGTGGTGCCTTTATGAATTTCGCTGGTGATGGAAATACGCCCTTGCATGTGTTCTGCTAGTTTTTTACAAATAACCAGGCCCAATCCAGAACCACCATAATGTCTAGTAATGGTTGTATCCGCTTGATTGAACGCGTTGAACAATGTGGTCTGGTCGTTCGCAGAAATACCAATGCCTGTGTCAGTAACAGACACGCAAAATGTATAAGCATTATCTGATTCGTGCTCAATATTAGTACGAATAAGAACATAACCATAATCTGTAAATTTAACCGCGTTACTGACCAAATTGCTGATAATTTGTTTAATCCGCCAGGGGTCACCCAGCACGGTTTTGGGCACGTCGACGGCAGTGGCTGGGATTAAATCGATGCCTTTATGGTGTGCATTAGGAGCGATTAATGCTAAAACCTCATCGATGCATACGCGAATATTTAAAGGAATACAGTCTAAATGTAATTTACCAGCATCCATTTTTGAGTAATCTAAAATATCATTAATAATGGCCAATAAATCTTGTGCGGACGTTTTGATGGTTTTTACGTAATCGAGCTGCAACGGGTCTAATTTACTTTCTAGCAATACATTGGTAAAACCAATAATACCATTCATCGGCGTCCGAATTTCATGGCTCATGTTAGCGATAAATTCTGATTTTTGCCGACTTTTTTCTTCGGTTTTTTTCTTGTCCATGGATAATTCGATGTTTTTTTCTTCAAGCAGCTCCAGGCCTTGTTGCAAATCGATTGTAGCGATTTCAATGTGTTGGTTTAAATCGCGGATGGTGCTTAAGTGTTGTTGTTGTAGATGAGCACAGCCTTGCTCAATGATGCCTAATTCACCAGTGCTTGAGATTTTAATCTCGGTTTCAAATTCGTTACTTAGAATTTGTTTCATGCTCCGGCGTAAACGCGCAATGGGGCGATAAATTCGTCTGGATAAAATGTAATGAACAAGCAAGCCAATGAGCAAACCAGTGAGCGTGATAAAGAGGGTGGCAATGTACATTTGATAGCGTTTAATTAACATGAATTTGCTATCCATATCGATAGATAACCAGCCAAGAAAATCATCTGCTTCAAATGCAACCGGGTTTAAAAGCGTTGTAAACGGTGTGGATGAATATAAATTTAACTTAGGCGTGGTGATGGGGGCTACAAAGGTAATCACGTAGGGTGTTAATTGTTTGCTCGTAATTTTATCATTGAGAAATTGGGGGGGGCTAAACGGATTATGCAGCAAATGTTTGCCACCTCGGTAAGCCAGTAGTTGTCCCTTGGTATTATAAAAGGCCAGTGCTTTGATTTCTGGGTTAATCGACGACGCATCAATTAATTCTTGTAAGGCGCGGTTATCATCTCGGGATATAGCGAATTGAGCGAGCGGTAATAGTTGATTAATGTAGGCTTCCCCTAACCGCGCCATGTGTTGTTTTAAATCATTATCATATTGGTAATTGTAAAATAGCGCGAATATCAATGCGACCAGCAATACTGGGATTAGTGTAATAATTCGAAGTTGGTATTTGATTCCGAGGCGTTTCATGCCTATTCCTTTCTTAAGGAACGTGCACGTTCCTAAGATTGCTTTGCGTAGCAATCAAAGTGGGCTATTATATCGGAATTATCTATTAGTATCCAATGGAGCACCTCATGGTTGTTCGAACTCGCTTTGCCCCAAGCCCTACTGGGTTTTTACATGTTGGTGGCGTCCGCACCGCTTTATTTTCTTGGTTGTATGCGAGACAACATCAAGGCGAGTTTATTTTACGCATTGAAGATACGGATAAAGAGCGCTCAACGCCAGAATCGGTTCAGGCTATTCTTGATGGGATGCAATGGCTCGGTTTAAATTATGATCAAGGCCCTTTTTATCAAACCGATCGCTACCCTCGTTATACGCAGTTGGCGGATCAGTTATTGAGTGAAGGCAACGCCTACCGGTGCTATTGCAGCAAAGAGCGCCTGGAGTCTTTGCGTGAAAGCCAACTAAATGCCAAGGAAAAACCGCGTTACGATGGCCATTGTCGTGATAAAAACCACCTTGCTGATGGTACTTCTTATGTTGTGCGCTTTAAAAATCCTCAGCACGGCGTGGTATCCTTTACCGATCAAGTGTATGGGGAAATTCATGTCGATAATAATGAGCTGGATGATTTGATCTTAATTCGTTCGGATAGCAATCCCACGTATAATTTTGCAGTGGTTATTGATGATTGGGACATGGGCATTACGCATGTTATTCGTGGCGATGATCACATAAACAATACGCCTCGACAAATCAATTTATTTAAAGCGTTGAATGCACCAGTCCCCGAATTTGCACATTTACCCATGATCCTTGGCGATGACGGAAAACGTTTATCCAAACGCCATGGCGCGGTAAGTGTTATGCAATTTAAAGAAGCTGGTTTTTTACCGCATGCGTTGCTTAATTATTTGGTGCGCTTAGGGTGGTCGAATGGGGACCAGGAAATTTTCTCTGTGGACGAGATGATCGCTACATTCGATTTGAAAAACGTTAGTCGCGGCGTATCTAGCTTTAATTATGACAAGCTGTATTGGTTAAATCAGCACTATCAAAAAAGTGATTCACCCGTTGCTGTAGCAGATGCCCTGGCTTGGCATTTCACGCAAGCAGGCATTGATACTAATCAGGGGCCGGCCTTGATCGATATTGTTGAAGTTCAAGCAGAACGTTGTAAAACATTGGCTGAAATATGTGAAAATAGTCGTTATTTCTATCAGGACGACATTGTCTATGATGAAGATGCGGTGAAGAAACATTTGCGTCCGGTTGTTTTGGAGCCGTTGGTAGCCCTTTTTGAGCGCTTAAATCAGATTAATGAATGGCAACGCGACGCGCTGCAGCAATGTGTTAATGATGTGA
>CANJFK010000034.1 GCA_947473535.1 Legionellaceae bacterium
AGAAAACCCATTTTATGCAAAAATAAATCAAGAGGCGACGTATAAAACCTTATTATTTGAGATCGAAAAAAGCATCGTAGAAGAACGAGCCGGTAACACCAACATTATTTTTAATACATTGACCACTGATGCGATCGATTTTTATATTGGTAATGGCTTCAAATTAAAAATTGATTTAACAATCGATGGGATAGATACAGCGATTGATTATCATTTTAATGTAGAGACACAAACCGTCTATTGTGACAATGAATCGCTTGATCCATCGTTACCACCACTGGTCAAATCGCCACTTGACGATTTTGGTCAACAATTACGTCATATTAAACGTCAAAATTCGGGACTGGAAGCTCAAGTCATGAAAGAAAAACTGCGGCTTGCTCAGCTTGATCCACAAAATGAGGTTGCAAAAAGGGCATTTGCAAATTATGAGCGCGAGTTACCGTCTGGTGAAGTAGGACTTAATTACGACGCGTTTCTGGTGGAATATGCTCAGAACATTAACCCATCATCTTCGATCGGCCTAAATGACAACTAATAAACAAGGATTTGACAATGAAATCTTCAACAAAAACAAATAACACCCTTGCTTTTTTCAAGCGCCCCGTATTAACTGAAATTAGCGCGCATGATATTGAGGAATTAAGGCACAATGCCCATGAACTAGCACGATTAAGGCGAATGCTTCAGGAACAGAAAATAACGCTCGAACAACTCCAAAACGAGATTTCTGAATATTGCGCTGAGACACACGCCAACGTGCTGAAACTCCAGGCGAAAAAAATAACGCATCCACTCAGTAAAAAAGTGGATGAGCATTTAGCCTTTTATCGCACTGAACTAACCGGCGCCGAGCAAAAATTACTTGAAGCCAATACACAGTTACAACAAACAGAAAATCAAATCAAATTAATTGAAAAAGAAATCCCGCTATTTTTAGTGCCGGAGGCGAGGAAATAGCGGTGGATGAATCAAGCATCACGTAGCCTGCTGGGAAATCCCCCCTAACCCCCCTTTTTCAAAGGGGGGGACTATACACATACATAAATTCAATCTCCACCTTTTTCTAAGAGGGAGACTAAATGCCTGTTATTTTTAACACAAACTTAATTCCCCCCTTTGAAAAAGGGGGGCTAGGGGGGATTTCTACCGATCTATCTCAGCAACCTAACGTTTACTCAACATCGTATTCACATCATTCAAACACGTATTCAACCGGGCAAAAAAATACATCAAATTAAAAAAACCCAATGCCTCACTCTCCAAACAAGCGAACCGTGCGGGATCTTCACCTATCGCTTTATTCAGCAGGTCCGTCACGCGAGTCACCGGCAACATGGCACCTGATGTTTCATTTTGTAAATTCTTAATCAACCTATCAATGTTATGACGTGTCGCCTGCACCGCGGTGAATACACCAGCGCTATCCTCTTTGCTGAGATAAGGAACCAGCCAAAGGTATGCATCAATTAAATTGATAACGTATTGCGTGCAAAGCGTTGTCTGGTTTAACAAAAAATAAAAATCACGCCGTGACATACGGTGAAATAGAAGTTCATAACGAATGGCTAATGCGCGTTTTCGAATGTTTTGGCACTCTATCGCTAAAGATTGGCTGGAAATAACACTTTTCACCGCCTGTTTTCCATCAAAAACAATACAGAGTGAGGCATTGATTTTTCCCCAAAAGCCAATGAACAAATCAACAACATCTGTCTTCAATGGGAAAAAACAAGCGCCAACAACTAACGCAATCAATGCACCAATGATGGTTTCCAAAATCCGATCAAACAAGATGGCTAACGTCCAGTCGCCCATCAGCGCGAATAAAAAGACAACAAAACAGGTTAAGAAAAATATCGATACCAGATAAACAATTTGCAAAAGATAGACCGTAAAAAACACAAACAACAACAATAAAATAAGCACGATGACCTGATTGTCTGGCACGATAAAATACAACAGCGTGCCAGCAACACCACCAATGATGGTCATGCTCACGCGTTCGAATGAACGCTTCACGCTTTCACCCCAGGTCTGCATCGTTAACGCCATAGCGGTCAACGTAACCCAGTAGCCGCGTTCGAGTTGAAAATACCACCCGATGAATTCAGCGATGCAAATCGCAATCGCGGCCTGGTAAGCCATTTTGGTTGTGCGCCTAAGTTTCATCGGCAATCCTCAACAATTTTGCAGCATGTCGATTAAATAAATTGAAACTAAGCTTTAGATTTAATAACACAATCACCATGGCAGGCTCGGTTAACGGCGTGCGACTGAGCGTCTTTGCTAATGAGGGCAAGGGCACCGTCGCGCAGTTCGCTAAAACGGAATAATCTTTCCGCATGATCATGGATGCAAAGAGCACTTCAAATTGTTTATAAATTAAATTTAACTCATCTTGTGCTGGCTGCAGTAGCTGTTGTTTGTGACGAAGTAACGTTCGATAAGCATCAATCATCATCTCATAGGCATGTACCAGCGCGTACTGCTCGATCAGAATATCGCTAATTTGATTGTATTGCGCACTAAATTCATTACTTTGCTCTATCGCCTGATTGCTCTCCAACAAATACGTGAGCGTGTGCTTAATACCTATGAAGGCACGCCGTTCAAATGCTATTTTTTTATTATTTCCTTGCACATAATGCCGAAGCTCGTCCATGCCTTGTGCAAGCGTCTTAAACAAACGATTGGAGTTCCAAACGAATAATCGCGGATAATTTTCAGGAAAGACCAAACAATTAACTAACGCTGACACACTCAGCGCGAGAATGAGGCCGTAAATGTGCTCCCAAATTTCAGCCGTGTTAGTGAACGGTAGGATCGTGGCAAAAAAACACAATGTCCATGCCATCATTGGCGCCACACTGGTTTGCAAACCGAATCGACGAGCATAATTTGCAATAAAACCCATCATCACAAGCATGAGCGCGGCCCCGCCCGCTGAATCACGCACCAGTAAGCCCAAAATAAATGCGCAGAAATAAGCTAAATTAAGCATCAAAATTTGGATGATACGTGCCGGATAGGATTTGGCCACCACACCTTGCATAGAAAATCCAGAGGCAAGTCCAACCATCGACCGAACAAACATAGTCTCGTCACGCATTAGCCATAATGCAATCAAAATGGTTAAAATTGTCTTAAATGCATGCTTTAACCGAAAGTAACCTGGATCAATATCCCATAGCTTATGTAAGTTCATTGCGATTTTCCATGGCACTACCTTAAGCTTTTTATCTAAAATGTAGCCTGGATGAAGCGCAGCGTAATCCGGGAAACGATGCCTCACACAGGCGCGGCTCCCGGATTACGCTGCGCTTCATCCAGGCTACATCAAAATTTTGGTTTAAAGTAATGCCATTGTAGCCATCATTCTATACTCATTCTACCTGAAAATACCGCCATTTTCAGGTAGAATCAGCATATGTTTTGTGAGAAGATAGCAACTATGAATAAAGCCAACTTTGTCATTGACAAAGAACATAACCATTATTTGTGCACAGGAAGCTGGTCGATTCTGAATCTTGGCGATATATTCTCGCAATTTAAAGAAACGATGATGCCCTCATCTCAAACATTAACCATCACTGGTGAGGGACTCGCTCATCTCGATAGTGCGGGTGCACTAACCTTGATGCAATGCATTAACGAATTGAAAAAACACAAAAATCAAATTGAATTAATTCATTTCAATGACCACCAACGCGCATTACTTACGTTAATTGAAGAAAAACAGAGCTCATTAGATTACGTACCCGCACCTCCAATTCAGCATAACGCGTTATACACGCTTGGAAAAGAAACCATTGAGAAATTGAATCAAGTCGATGGATTGGTGGTATTAGTCGGTGACCTGACTGACAAGCTATTCACCGCCTTTGGTCAATGGCGTCGATTTCAATACCCGAGCATCATCTCGAACATTGCCACCACCGGACTCAAAGCCTTACCCATTGTTGCATTGCTCTCGTTTCTTATTGGGGTCGTCTTGGCCTACCAGATGGGTTTACAGTTAGAAACATACGGTGCAAGCATTTTTATTGCTTATTTATCAGGCATGGCTATCTTTCGAGAGTTTGCACCATTAATCACCGCCATTATTGTCGCTGGTCGCACGAGCTCGGCTTTTACCGCTCAAATCGGCAGTATGAAAATTAATGAAGAAATTGACGCACTCTATACGATGGGGCTATCACCGACTGAATTATTAGTCATACCCAAAGTACTCGGTTTATTATTCATTTTTCCATTATTAATTTTCTGGGCCGATCTATTTAGTATATTAGGTGCCATGATCATGTCTAAATCAATGCTCAATGTTGGCTATTTTGATTTTTTGACGCGTTTGCAAGATGCCGTAGGCTTTAAACAAATGATGTTAGGCTTATACAAAGCACCCGCCTTTGCTCTTTTGATAGCGCTGGTTGGTTGTTTCCAAGGGTTTCGTGTGGAAGCAAACGCAGACAGTGTGGGTAGTCAAACAACGAAAAGTGTAGTACAAGCATTGTTTTTAATTATTATTACCGACGCGGCCTATTCCGTGATTTATAGTTGGTTGGATCTTTGAGATGAGCGAACCCATCATTGAAGTAAACGGTTTAAAAAACTACCTGGGTAATCAATGGGTGCATACTGATGTTAATCTCACGGTCAATAAAGGCGAAATTTTTGCTATTATAGGTGGTAGTGGTAGCGGCAAGACCACTGTTTTACGTAGTCTTCTCATGTTATTAAAACCAACAGCGGGTTCCATACGTATTTTTGGTCAAGACATAGCAACACTTGATGAGCAAGGTGCTAACGCATTACGCCGACGTTGGGGCATGTTATTTCAACATAGCGCTTTATTTTCAGCAATGACGGTATTAGAAAACATCATGTTTCCGATGCAAGAGCTCGCAACGCTTGACCCCTCGTTCATGAAAAAATTGGCCATGCTCAAACTTGCGCTAGTTGGCCTGCCGAATGAAGCAAGCGAAAAACTTCCTTCGCAATTAAGTGGAGGCATGCAACGACGCGCAGCGGCGGCACGTGCAATCGCGATGGATCCCGAATTACTTTTTCTTGATGAACCAACCTCTGGCCTTGACCCACTCAGCGCCAAACAGTTTGATCATCTCATTGTGTTTTTACGCGATACGCTCAATTTAACGATCGTCATCGTGAGCCATGACATTGACTCATTAAAACGAACAACGGATCGGGTCGCATTTTTAGGCGGCGGTGAAGTCTTAAGCGTGCAACCAATAAACGAACTAATGAAAAACTCACATCCAATGATTGCTGATTATTTCAGTAAAATATAAAAAAGGGAGCACATGATTTGGAATCAAAAACCAATTATACGATTGTAGGTATTATCGTCTTAATTCTCGCGGCAGGTTTACTGAGTGCAGGTCTTTGGTTATCCATTGGCTTTGATCAAAAAAAATATGACACCTACACTGTCTATATGGCAGAAGCCGCTTCAGGGTTAAGTGAGGACTCATTAGTCCGATATAATGGTGTCAAAGTTGGTTATGTTAGCAACATTGCGTTGAACCAAGCGGACCCAAGACAGGTTAAAATACACCTCCAAATCGTTGACGGAACGCCCATAACCGTAGGCACCCAAGCAACGCTTATTAATCAAGGCATCACCGGAGCGACCTATTTGGGTTTAGCTGCCAGTTCATCAACACTCGCCCCACTACAAAAAATCCCCGGGGAACCCTATCCGATTATTCCCTATGTCCCTTCATTTTTAAATCAATTACAAAAAAATGTGAATGATTTGAGCGTAGGCATTAAACGCATCCTCAACAAAGAAAATGCGGCGTACCTAAACCAGTCGCTCGCTAATTTACAAAAAATCACCGACGTTATTGCTGTAAATAACGTTAGCTTGGAAAAAAGTCTACGCGAATTACCTGCACTAATGCATGAATTAAAAATCAGCGCCCGTCAATTTGGCACTATGGCTGATGAGCTATCAGTAGCAGGCAGTCAGATTACATCGACAATGAAAGCAGGCAGAAATAGCATTGACAAAATATCGCAACAAGCACTACCTCCCGCCGTTGTGTTGCTACGCCGTCTGGATTTAATTGCCGCCAATCTTGAAAAAACGAGCACGGAAATGCGGCAAAACCCTGCAGTCATTCTTCGTGGTAGTACACCACCCAAACCCGGCCCGGGAGAACGAAAATGAATAGAATACACACGATTAGTATCGCGATGTTGTTATGCGCACTTGGTCTGATGACCGCGTGCGCACCCATTAAAATGTCAGTTACCAATCAATACAAGCTGGAAACATTTAGCACAAAAAAAATGGTTCCGAAAAAAACCGCTTACTCGGTGTTAATATCGCAGCCTGATGCCATACCAGGCTATCAAACCGAACAGATGCTCTACACGAACAAACCCTTTGAATTAAGTGCGTTTGCACATAGTGCCTGGATTAGTTCACCCGCCAATATGCTTTACCCGCTTATCATACAAAGCCTGCAACATGGTCATTATTTTTTTGCAGTCGCAAGTGGCCCAGATGCCGATAAAACAGACTATCGCTTGGACACGCAGGTCATTGCCTTTCAACAAAATTTCCTCACCACACCGAGCACGCTGGAATTAGTGGTGCAAGTCGTACTAAACCATATCGAAGATAATCGAGTTGTTTCTTCGCGCACGTTTACCCAGCGAGTACCTTGTCCTGCCGATACGCCTTATGGTGGTGTGGTTGCCGCCAACCTCGCTGCTCGCGCATTTACAGCATCGTTAACTGATTTTGTGATTAAGCAAGTACAACGCGACAAGGGTCACAACAGACTGGTTGAATAAAGACCATAATGACTGTATAATTGATATGCGGGGCTGATTTTCAACCTTCGAATATTGAGGCAACACTTATGAATGGTGGTCGATACAAGGAGGAAAAGAAGATCAAGGGATTGCGTGTGCGAGTAACCTACGAAGGATGTGACTTCGTTTGGCGAGCAACGCCCCCTACACCTGGCAACTTGCATAACATACTTACCGTTTCCAAAGCCGCCTATATTCGATGTGGACAACAGCTTTTTTACATTAATAAAAGCAAGAATATACTCATCGAGCTTCCTTTAAATCCTAACTTCGATGAAGAGGTGAATAGGGAAGGACGATTCCATGAAACAAAAAATCCAAATGGACTTGCTCTCAATGAACCAAAATCATTATCAGGGGCAAATTTAAAATGGATTCAAGACAATCTAGATCATACCTCGCCAGGCAGTAGCAAAGTACGCAACATCGAGTTTGCTTTAACACCCAAACAGCGCCAAGCGTTGTTACGAAAACTCCCTGATAGAAAAATTGACTCAAAAAATGCAGTCTATACTTACATGTTTCAAGGCACCCTCGCGAAATACCAAGCAGATGTCACACAAGAATTAACAAAACATCAATCACATATACGTCGTCTCAACAGTGAACTGAAACAGCTAGCTGATATTGACAATGAGGATGACA
>CANJFK010000035.1 GCA_947473535.1 Legionellaceae bacterium
GCACGCGTTCGATCCGTTTTAACAAATAGCGCGGGATAATGATTTGATTCGCGAATGCGGGCGTCTACAACGCCAGGCACATGCTTAATATGCTGTAATAACTTTTTAGCATACTGGTTATTTCCTACCGCGTTCAACCCCGTAATTTGGATATCAACGTCCGAAGGCTGTCCAAAATTAAGCACTTTACCAACGATATCGGCCGGCAAGAAAGCAAACCCAACCCCCGGAAACGCTAAATTTAACGCGCGCCTTAATTGATGAATATAATCTTCAACAGGATGGTGGTTTGGCTTTAATGAAATGAACGTGTCCGCATCACACGCGCCATTCGTGGCCGAACTATTATAAGTTAAGTTAACGCCGCTGATAGGTAAACCTATATTATCGACTGTATTGTCTAATTCATCAGCAGGAATCACTTGTCGAATAACTTGATTAACCTTTGCCGCGAGTTTTGCTGTTTCCTCAATGCGAGTCCCTGAGTGGGCAGAATAATGCAGTAAAATTTGCCCTGCATCTACTTTAGGGAAAAAATCGGAACCCAGCGCCGGCCACAATATAGCGAGTGACAGCAAAACAAAGGCAAGCAGGCCGCACGCAAAGAGGGTGCTATTGTCCAAAACCCACGTTAACCGCTCTGAATAATAATGTTGACCGTTTTTAAATTTGAGTTCAAACCACGCATGAAAACGAGCTAATCGATTTGGTGAAACGGCGTTGGTATCACCCAGTGGTTTTGTTTCTAATAAATAATAAGCCATGGTTGGCAGCAACGTTCTTGACAATAAATAAGACGCTATCATGGCGAATATCACCGCTTCAGCAAGCGGAATAAATAAATATTTGGAGATCCCCGTCAGAAAAAACATAGGCAAGAAAACAATACAAATACATAACGTTGCCACAATAGCTGGCGTTGCTATTTGTTTGGCGCCGTCAAGAATGGCATCTTTTACCGCTTTGCCCTGCTCCAAATTCCAATTAATATTTTCAATCGCAACCGTCGCGTCGTCAACAAGGATACCGACAGCCAGAGCGAGCCCTCCAAGCGTCATAATATTGATCGTTTGACCAATCATTGAAAGCACAGTAATCGACGCTAAAATAGCCAGTGGGATCGAGATAGTGATAATAAATGTGCTACGTAGGCTACCTAGAAAAACCAAAACCATGGCCCCGGTTAAGAATGCAGCCGTTATGCCTTCTGTAACAACGCCCTTAATGGCCGATGTAACGAATATAGCCTGATTTCCGGAGATTGTTAGCTCCAGTGCTTTCGTTAACCCGCCTTTAATAAGGGGTATCAGTGCAACCACGCGGTTAATGATTTCTAATGTTGATGCACTACCTGTTTTTTCAACACCCAACATCACGGCTCGCGTACCATTGATGTTCACAATATTGGTTTGCGGAGGAAACCCATCGCGCACATGCCCCACATCACGTAAATAAATCACGACATTAGGTGACGTTTTAACCGGCAAATTATTGAAGTCATCGACCACTAGTGGACTATTATTGATACCAACAATATATTCGTACAAACCTATTTTTTCAGTGCCTGCAGGGATAATTAAGCTTTGCGCGTTAACGGCTGTACTCACATTTTGTGCTGACACGCCATATTTTTGCATGGCATTTGTATCGATATCCATCATAATTTGGCGCGTTTTTCCCCCATAGCCTGGCGGTACGGACGCCCCTTGAACCGTCGCCAACTGTGGTCGAACGAAATTATTAGCCAAATCATTGAGGCGTTGTTCTGGCAACGTGGCGCTTGATAAAAGAAGATTCATAACAGGAACGGTTGAAGCATCATAACTTAAGACAAACGGCGGAGTGATGCCTGGTGGTAACAACTTCAACAAGGTTTGTGAAATAGCGGTGACTTGACTCAACGCGATTCCAATATCAGTCCCTTCATGGAAAAATAATTTGGTAACACTCACACCGAGCAATGATTCCGACTCCATGTGCTCGATATTGTTGACCGTTGTTGTGGCTGCTAACTCGAATATAGTCGTAATACGATTTGCCATTTCCTTCGGCGACATATTAGAGTATGACCAAACGACGCTAACCACAGGGATATTAATCGCTGGAAAAATATCTTTTGTTGTTCTAATAATAGATAGAATCCCAAGGATCAACAACAAGATAGCCAACACAATAAAGGTGTATGGTTTGGACAGGGCTAATCGTACAAGCCACATAGCATCGAGAACTTTCTGTTGATAATGGCATTTGATTATTACTGGTATTGATCTTGCTGTACAGGTAAATTAATTAGACCCGGATAGTTATTTTTTTTCGATAAAAAAAAGTAACCACAGCCAACCAAAACAAAACAGAACTCAACGCATAGAACAATGACGCATTGCGTTGCGATGCCCAGCCAAAAAGGTGCTCTGTGATATAACTGCGTAGCGTACCGGGGGATCCGTCCATGCGTGGAAGATGGATCATCAACTGAATTTTCAAGGAAAAAATATGCAAAACATAAGCTGCCAGCGCATACATGCCAAAAATTTCAAACGGCTTTGACCAGCGCTGCCAATGTTTTATGTCAATTAACCAATAGCATAATGCAAAACAATTGAGCGCCAAACCACCAGTCCACAAGACATACGAGCTGGTCCATAGTGCCTTATTGATTGGAAACCACAAGCCCCAAAACCATCCAATCCCTGCTAAAAAGAGCCCAACAAGAACCATACCCCACATTTTTAATTGGCGGTCATGACGAGAAAGCAACCAAATGCCCGTGATATTTCCAAGTAATGCTGTGGCGATAGCCGGCAAAGTGCTTAATAGCCCCTCTGGATCGAAAAATTTCCCATATAGATGCGCTGATCCAAGCATCATTCGATCAATAAAAGCCGCTACATTACCTTCTGGACTTAGATTGTTTTGTCCGTAACCCTCAACAGGGATAAGCGTCATTAGGAGCCAATAGCCAATTAAAAGTCCCACCAGCAAATAAATCTGTGTTTGAAGTTTACACGTTAAAAATGCGCATGCCGCAAATAAATAACAGAGTGCAATGCGTTGCAACACACCACAGATACGGAGCGTATCAACATTAAAATGATAGGGAAACGCATTTAAAAATAGTCCCAGCAGAAAGATAGTTACTGTACGCTTTACAACATGAACAACTAGTTCACTTGAATGAAGACCTGCCTTTAATTGGTTCGATAGAGAAAGCACCAATGAAATACCAACAATATAAATGAAAAAAGGAAAAACCAAATCAGCTAAGTGACATCCATTCCAAATGGAATGTGAAATCACGGGATATACAAATTGGTTACCAGGCAAATTAACAAGGATCATGCAGGCAACGGTAATGCCACGAAACACATCAAGCGACAAAAGTCGCGACGATTTTTTTTCTTGAGTCATGATTGGTTAGCCTCATCGTGGATTCATACTGCGCGCAGTCGTGTCACGCTATGGAAAAAAAAACAATTTGTACTATTATTTAAATATAAATCAAGCGTGAAGGCGATATTATGGATAAAATCACAATGAAACGCTATAAAGAGTCATTAAGGCACGACGAAAACGCCAGCTTCTATAATGAGCTCGAGAAACACACTAGTCCATTAAGGTTGTGCGCGCATGATATGGTTGAGTGCATTGACCATTTAGCAATACAAACAAACGAACTCCACGCCTTAAGACAGTCTTACGCTCAATTAGAGGAAATGCCAGTAAAAGGATTACATCGCGGCATTGAAACCATTAATACGGAGTTTTCAAATATTAATTTGATCGCTGACGAAAACAATGTAACGAGCTTTCGTCAACGCCAACTTGCAATATTTTTTAAACAACAAAATAAATTTAATACAGAAGCCAATTTACTTGTAAAAAAAGCCATGCAAATGGAGCGTTTAAATTAAAAAGGCCTGGTTCATCGTTTCGGTGAAATCATTGAAAAATGTCTTCCCCGCGGAAGCGGGGATCCATCCCTGCAACAAGCTGGGATCCAGTGTAAAAATGGATTCCCGGCTTCGCGGGAAAGACAAAGCGGGCGAAACGATCAACAAGGCCATTACATTAAAAGAGAGGGAACGCCATGCCAACACCGTCGGACACAAAAAAAGATAGCGTATGGTCTACATCAATGAATGAATCAGTACAGCGGCTAAATAACACGGTTTGTGAAAAAATAAATCCATTTAGGCCTGAAAACCAAGATAATTTGATTTGGGTGAAGGAAACATCAGAAGAATGCGACTTTACCACTATTTGTCAGAACGCTGACGAAAACAAACGTGATTCAGACAGCCACTCTACGCTGCTCCAAGAGACGCTAAACGACACGGAAGATGATGAATCAAATGATGTAAGCCCCTAAAAGCATCCATTTAATCTAACGTTTTTCTGTACCGTTTAAATCCAATAAACATAACCAGCACCATAAATCCAAGAATAGGAATGAGCTCGCGCCAAACATCCAGGAAACCGTTTCCTTTTAATAAAATACCTCGCACAATAACCAAAAAATGTGTTAAAGGCAGTATATTCCCTATGAATTGTGCCCAATCAGGCATGCCTCGAAAGGGAAACATGAAACCAGATAATAGAATAGATG
Organism: Legionellaceae bacterium; assembly: GCA_947473535.1. Lineage (GTDB taxonomy): Bacteria > Pseudomonadota > Gammaproteobacteria > Legionellales > Legionellaceae > CANJFK01. The sequence continues at coordinate 4,607 of CANJFK010000035.1, forward strand.
GTAAAAAGAAAAACATGGCACTCTGTACCGCTTGCAATTGGTTGGTTGCCAACGTAGAAAACGTTAATCCCATGGATAAATTAGCAGCAATAAAGGGCAAGCAAAGTATTAATAGTAAAATAATACTCCCTTCCATCGGCACACCAAAAACAAACCTAGCCATGCATAAGATCAGTAAAATTTGCACATATCCCACCATGATATAGGGTACAATTTTGCCAACCATCACTTCCAAGGGCCTTAGCGGGGTTGCCAATAGATTCTCCATCGTGCCTCGCTCATACTCGCGAGTTATAGCAAGCGCCGTAATAATCACCAAGGTCATCGTCAAGACAACACCAAGCAGCCCAGGAACGATATTGTACGCGGTAATCGCTAGTGGATTATAAACCGCATGAACCAATGGTCTATAAGATGCCCGACTGGGCATCAATGATTCAAGTGGGCCTTTCAGCGTCTCAATCAACGAGAGCTGTGATAAATCAGTAAATACTGACACCGCTCGACTAGTTGCCGCCGGATCGGTTGCATCTGCTTCTAAAAGTACAGCGGGTTTCAGACCCTTCACTAAATCATGTTCAAAGTTAGGTGGAAAATTAACAACAAATTGCACTCGACCTGTCTTCAATAAATAATTCGCTTCAGCTTCAGTGGACGCTGGACTGATGAACTCAAAGTAGGTCGAGTTCTGCATACCATTTAAAATTCGCCTACTAAATACGTTGTGCTCATCGCCAACAATAGCGGTTGGTAAATGACGTGGGTTTAAATTGATCGCAAACCCAAATAAAATAAGCTGGATTAAAGGAATACCAATCATCATACCTAGCGTCGTTTTGTCTCGACGCATCTGAATAAATTCTTTCATCATAACGGCACGTAAGCGCGCACCAGGACCATTATTCACCTGGACTTGGGGCGCAAGATCGCTTTGATTTTTAATAAAAACAGACGCTGCATCTGAACATTTATAACGCCAAAACAGAACGTGTCCACGAATCGTACGCCAAAATTTCAACCCAATTCTCCTTGGGATTTTTTTACGAGACTAATAAACGCATCTTCAAGTGTAGGCTCAATCGCTTGCCATCGGATTGGGTATTGGCTTTCAAGCGCACGTAAACCATCCTCGATAACAACCGCATTGAAACCGCACACATGTATTCGCCGACCGAATAATGCCACTTGCGAGGTCCCCTCTATTCGTTTTACAACTTGTAGTAATGGGGTGGTTACATCACCACATATTTCCCACGTTTTCAGTTGAGTCGCCTCTATGACTTCATTGACCGTGCCTGTCACCATCAAATCACCATACGCGAGATACGCCAGACGGGTACAGCGCTCGGCTTCATCCATATAATGAGTAGACATTAACGTAGTAATTCCTTGCTCACTCAACGCGTGAATTTTATCCCAGAAATCACGGCGAGCAATAGGATCAATGCCTGCCGTTGGCTCATCCAATAACAGGAGCTGGGGCTCGTGCAGCAAACAAGCAGCTAATGCAACACGCTGTTTCCACCCACCCGATAAATCGCCCGTTAATTGAGCTCGCCGTTCAAATAATCCCTGTTCGTGCATGATACGTGCGACGCGCTGGTTCCGGTGGTCTAAACCATACACATTCGCAATAAACTTTAGATTTTCTTCAATACTTAAATCAGTATAAAAACTAAATTTTTGGGTCATATAGCCAACACGTTGTTTGATTTTTTCAGACTCAGTTAAAATATTATAGCCCAAACAGCTGCCACGTCCTGAATCAGGTGTCAGCAAGCCACACAGCATCCGAATGGTAGTCGTCTTGCCACTACCGTTCGGACCTAAAAAACCAAACACTTCACCTTTTTTTACTGATAAGTTAATATCATTGACCACAACACGTCCATCAAATGATTTTCGCAACCCAAAAACATCAATAATATCCTCATTACTCATGATCTGAGCCTGGCAAAAAAACAATCACCGGCTGACCTGCCATGATTTCCTTAGGGGCCCCAACCATTGCCTTTATTCGAAAAACTAATTTGTTACTATTATCTCGACTATAGACAAGCGGCGGCACATATTCAGCATCTGGTGAAACGTAGCTAATGACGGCACGCTTAGTTTTAGTGCAGTTTTCACAGGAAAATTTAATTTTCATGCCAACATGAAGTGTGGCTAACGCTTTGAGGGGTACAAAGAACTCAATACGTGTATTGCTTGGTGTTAATAATGACATGACAGGGCGCTGAGCGCCGACGAATTCACCTGGTCTAAAATAAGTATCAAAGATCATACCATCCGCTGGCGCATGCATCGTTTTCTGTGACAACTCCCATTTGGCTTCTTTTAATTTTGCTTTTATGACTTTAAATTGAGCCTTTTGAGCACTAATTTGCTCAGGCCTGGCACCTTGATTAGCTAAATCCAAGTTTGCTTGAAATTGTGCTTTCACCTGTTGAAATTCTTGATAACGCTCCACCGAGGCATCAAGCGTATCTTTATCCATGACGTGTTTATCAAATAAAGTCTGGTTGCGCTTGACGCGTAGAGCCGCTAACCCGACTTGTGCTTCGGCTTGCGCCATTTGTGCTTTTATTGCGGCTATTTCAGCAGGCCTTCGTGGTTTTTCTAGGTCGCTTAATACCTTTGCCGCTTGCATTAACGCTGCTCTCGCCTCACTGAGCTGGATTGCTTGCGGGTTGGGATCAAGGATAAATAATAAATCGCCTTGTTTTACTTGCTGTCCCCGCTGAACACACATCTTCATCAACGCACCGGCAGCAGGAGACGCAAGATAAATATTCTCCCCCTCTACATAACCTTGATAGGACTGATCGGGTTTACCACAGCTACTTAACAGAATAGCC
>CANJFK010000036.1 GCA_947473535.1 Legionellaceae bacterium
AATTAACGCGGCAAGCGCATCATCTTTTGTCATATAGCCTGTGTTTACATGGCCTAAACCGACGATGACGGCGCCGGTCAGTGTCGCGATATCGATGACCAGACTCGGCTTGAACCGTTCAGCATACGTTAATGCGTCAGCTAGAACCAGACGTCCCTCCGCATCAGTGTTGATAATTTCGATGGTTTGGCCAGACAAGCTCGTGACAATATCGCCTGGTTTTACAGCTGAACCACCTGGCATATTTTCAGCGCAGGCTAATAAGCCAATAACATTAATAGGTAGTTTAAGTAATGCGCATGCTTTGAGCGTGCCTAGTACGCTCGCGGCTCCAGCCATGTCATATTTCATTTCATGCATGCCATCTGGATTTTTTAAGGAGATGCCGCCTGAATCAAAGGTGATGCCTTTGCCAACCAAGACAACGGGTGGCATTTTGTCGCCAGCACCAAGGTATTGTACGCCAATTAATTGAGGAGGCTCTTTGCTTCCTTGAGCCACAGCAAGTAACGCGCCCATGCCCATTTGCGCCATCTCGTCACGATTTAGAACTTTTGTTTGTAATTTATCATGGTGTTGTGCGAGCGCTAACGCTTGTTGTGCGAGGTAGGTCGGTGTACATACATTTGCCGGTAGATTAGCTAAATTACGAGTAAATCGTACGCCTTCAGCGATTGCTTCGGCAGATGTAATCGCAACGATGTTAGCGCCAGGCAAGAAAAACTGAAGGAACTCTAGTCGGTGAGGCTTGTTGTTTTTGCTTTTAAAATCAAGCAGTTGATAGCACTGATCTTCGAATTTCAAAACCATTTGCTGTATTTGCCAGTCTGGTGTGTGTTGTGATAGTTGTGGCATGCAAATCGTTGCAGCACCAATGCGCTGTTTAAGTAAAAAACCGGTAATATCAGTGATACGTTTAGAGAGCTGTTCTGCTGAAAATTTTGCCTCATCGCCGCAGTGGATGATTAAAACGCTATGCCCATCGACATCAGCTTGCCATGTCGTGTCACCACAATCCGTGAGTTTTACGACTAGACGGCTAATCAGGCCCTGGTGTTGTTGATCTATCTGTGAAACAAAATCCGGCAAACGCATGTTGCTAAAGAGGCCAATTACAATGCATTCGCTCGTTTGAATGGATGGTGTTGCGGTTAGTCCATAATTCATTATTTCTTCCTGTGGTGCTTGAAAAGTGTTATTTTACCTAGAGTTTGTTGTTATATCTATACTTCGCGTGGTCACAAATTACTATTTTTTGGCGCCGCCCTATCCACATAAAGAGGCATAAAGACCCATCGTGCTAATTTTTCGTTATTTAGCCAAAGAAGTGTTTGTTACGTTAGTTGCCTTGACGTCTATCTTGTTATTGATTTTCATGAGTAACCAGGTTGTTATTTACTTGAATCGTGCTGCCAGCGGCACAATTCCTGGCATGCTTATCATGAAACTGATGATGTTAGAACTGCCAAACCTTCTGGGGTTGTTATTGCCGTTAGGTTTTTATGTGGCGCTGTTGCTGGCCTATGGTCGAATGTATGCTGACAGTGAAATGATCGTGTTGCAAGCTTGTGGTTATGGCCCTGGCCGGCTGCTCAAGCATAGCCTTATCATGGCATTGGTGGTGGCGCTGGTAACGAGTGTGATGATCTGGACAAGTCCCCTGATTGCCTTCGAACGCGCAAAATTGTTGCAAACAACGGGCGTACAAACATTAATCCAAACCATCGTGCCCGGACGTTTTCGTGCAATGTCAGGTGGGCAACAGGTGTTTTATGTTGAATCCATGAGTCGAGACCATACGCAGGCAAATCACATCTTTTTAGCCAGGCTAATACAGAATGAAGGCAAAGAGCAATGGGACGTTGTTTGGGCCGATAAAGCCTTTGTAAACACTGACCCAGCAACACATGAAGACTTCATCTTGATGGATAACGGTAAAAAATATCAAGGGATACCGGGGCAAGCGGATTTCCAGATCGCTGAATTTTCACGCTATAAAGCGCGTCTCCCGCACCCGATTGTAGTGGTTAAAAATGACATCCGTACGGTTAGTCTGAGTAGTTTGTGGCCATTAAATAATCCTGATCGTACGAAAGCGGCGGAGTTACAGTGGCGGATATCGGTTCCGTTGATGGTTTTAACGTTAACGCTGGTTGGCGTTCCGCTCAGTCGAGTTAACCCGCGCGCCGGCAAGTATGCTAAATTATTGCCCGCTATTGTGCTTTATATCTTTTATGCAAATTTTATGTTTATAGCACGTGATTGGCTTAGCTCTGGAAAAATACCAGTATGGTTGGGCATGTGGTGGATCCACCTTGTTGTTGCGGTCATTGGTTTATTGCTTATTTGGCGAAATCAGGTGAAATTATCATGAAGTTGTTGGAGCGATATATTGCCAAATCAGTGCTATCTGCCATTGTGTTGGTGACGGTGTTGCTCGCTGGTCTGCAACTTTTTATTTTATTTGTTAATCAACTCGGTGACTTAGGTAAAGCTGATTATGGGATTGTTGAAGCCGCTAAATTTGTGTTTTTGGACATGCCGTATGAAGTGTATTTGTTTTTTCCGATGGCGAGTTTACTCGGGTGTTTGATTGGTCTAGGGACGATGGCTAATCATCGTGAGCTAATTGTGATGCGCGCATCGGGTATGTCCATAGGGCAAATTACCTTAGCGGTGTTGAAAGTGGCTATCCTCGTGATTGTTGTCGTTACGTTGGCCGGCGAGATTTTGATGCCCAGACTGGTTCGACTGGCCAATGATCAAAAAGTACAAGCACTCACAGCGGGACAAACCATGCGGACAGCGCGAGGTGTTTGGCTACGATATCACAATGACTTCATTGCCATCGCTTCTATTTTACCTAACAACGAGTTGCAGCAAGTGAATCAATTCCACTTTGATGAGACACACCATTTGCGTTTGGCTCGCCGTATTGAAACAATCGTGTATACCGATGGGGTGTGGCATGCGCATGGCGTTGCGGAAACACGGATTAACAAGGCTAGTACTCACGCACGGTATCGATCCGATATGATTTGGGATGTGCCGTTGAAGCCGAGTATTCTGGGTGTAAGTGGTAATGAACCAGATGAAATGACGTTACATGAGCTACATCAATACCTCTATGCACAAAAAAAAGATCACCAAGTTGCCCTGAATTACCAATTGGTTTATTGGCAACGACTCGTTCAACCGTTCACTACAGTGGTTATGATGATCCTTGCCATACCCTTTATTTTCGGCCCACTGCGCTCATCAACGATGGGTTCAAAATTGTTGGCAGGAGCGACGGTTGGTTTTGGATTTCACATTATTAATCGTTTTTTTGGATCCATCAGCCAAGTTTATCAATTATCGCCTGTTATTGCGGCCATAGGACCTACTTGTCTCTTTGCATTGCTGGGCTTGTATTTAATGAGGCGGGTTAAATGAGTCGGCCCTTTATTTGTTAGAGGGAGAGCTACGCCCGTCTTGACTGGGCTCGTTAGATGATTCCGTATCAGGTTGGCCATCATCACTCAATAACCGCATGGCGTTATTGGGTTTGTATTTTTCGATGGACCGCGGTGGGTTAGTAGCCGAGCTTGCGTTTGTAGGCCGAGGTGCCAAATGTTTTCGAGTTGGCACTGGTTTAAAAAAAGAGCTTCTAGCGATTGCCATAATCTCTGATGTATCGCAAAGTGGAATGGACTGATTTGACGTAGTAGTCCTACATGGCTGTCCATTACGATGTGTTGTTACACTAAGCGCATCGTCTTCATCACTATCCCACTCCGATGCGACTCGTGGCCTCGGAGGTGCTTTTGGTTTGTTTTTGGTCGTTTCTGAGTCCATGATTTATTATTTTCACAATAAAAATAGTATAAGAAATCGCATCGACTTAGGCGTCGGTCCCTATTTTTCGATCCACTCTGATAAAATACTGATAATTTTGCGCGCTTGATCGTCACTGGAAATGTTAAATTTTGATTTTTGCCAGTATTGATTGTTGCGTTTTTGATACCGTCTGATTGAATATTTGACTGGGCCAAATTCTTGTTTGGCATTTACCCATTCTTGATAGCGATAAAGGATAGTAGTCCATGCACCTTTAGATAAAATTTCTTTCCCTAATTCACGTACTTTCTCTATGTTGTCTTCGCTGAAGGCAATCGTTAAATCATCAATCGTTTCACTCACGAGCATATTCCTAGGCTTCAAAGGTCATTCGATGGATTGTAGTTGTCCGTTAACAAATGTCAAGCTGAAAAGTGGTTGGTATTGATCAATTTGGTAAATCCAGACTTCAGGTTTTGCAGTACTCGGCACTGCCTTATTGATATACGTGTTATTTACCATGGAAGGAGAACCACAGGCGGAGTAGACTTGGCTTATATCATCGCCTTTCTGCAACGTAACGCCTTGGCAAAGGGTTGACGCATTGCTGCTCGAACCATTTATGCTCATACCCTGTACTTTGTTATTGATAATGTCGATGGAAAGACTGATCCCTTGTGAGCCGCTTCCAATGGAAAACATGGTATAGACAGGGGTTAAACCTTGGTAAATCGCGCCCTGATTGAGTGTTGTATAAATCAACTGTGTGACCGGTATTCTTTCGACCACGGGATGGTTGGATTGATTTTTGCTAATGGGTTCGCCACAAGCGGACAGCACTTCAGCCGCCGTCATGCCTGTATTGATATAAGTATGATTGCCCGGGCAATACATTGATTGTGCCGCATTCGCTAGAAGTGGTGATAACGACATAGTTAATGCGACAACGATGTGTGATTTCATGCTGACGTCCAATCAATTCCCATGTAACTAAAGTATAGACCCATGGTTCCATTTTTGCTTTTTTCTAAGTTAAATCAAATGCAAGGGCATCGATGAACTGATAAACAGCGTAATGACTTTTAGAGCAAGCACTGCAAGGAAAGGAGAAAAATCAAAGCCTGCGATATCCGGTATCAGACGACGTGCCATTTGAAGTAAAGGCGCTGTGACGAGTCGTAGGACGTCCGCAAAAGGATGCTGCCAGTGCGGATTAACCCAGCTCATGATGACACGAATTAAAATGGCATAAAACAAAAGGTCACATGGTTGAACGATTAAATCAGCCACGGTGTACAGTAGCACAAGAGTCCAAGGCATGAGGATGCCAAGTAGCAACCAGCCCAGCGTTATAAATTTTACTAATTCGACGATGACAAGCACCGTAAAACAAGCCCAATCATAGCGACTTAAACGTTTTGTTTTCGATTTAAATAAACCTGCGAGCGGCGTAATGATTGGATTGGTCAAGCGATTGATTGCCTGGCTAACCGGATGAAGTGTGCTGACCCGAAAATAGCGCAAGGCCATTCGTGTCCATAGCACGAATGTCAATAAACTAAAGAGCAACGAAAATAAAAAATAACCAACAGAAACTAACCCAGACATCATGTTCTCCAAATATTAGCGCCCCAATGTGCAGGCTCGTTCGTGTGCGGCTTGCATTGCGGCGGTGATCAACTTATCCAAGCCTTGTGACATCAACACATCGATTGCTACGGCCGTTGTTCCCGCGGGCGATGTCACTTTTTTTCTTAACGCGTCAAGACTAAGTTCGCTGAGCGAGGCTAAGCTTAACGCACCTTTAAACGTTTGTAATGTAAACGTTGTTGCTACCGCTTCGGTCAGTCCTAAATCAATGGCTGCACGAATCATCAACTCCATAAATAAAAAGACATAAGCAGGCCCGCTACCCGAGAGTGCCGTGAAGGTTTCCATGTCGCGTTCTTGGTCGAGCCAGGTGGACAGACCAATGCTAGTAAAAATTTGTTCCGTCTCTTGTTTTTGCAACGCAGTGACCCATTCATTGGCAATTAATGGGGTTGCCGCTTGGCCAACTTGAGCCGCAATATTCGGCATTGCTCGTACGATGGCCATGCCAGGCTTCATGCGCTCGGCCAACCAGGAAAGCCGAAGCCCTGCTGCCACAGAGATCATTAAGCAATGAGCGGGCAACGTGGGGCTTATTTCAACTAAAACAGCGGCCATTTGCGATGGTTTGACGGCTAGAATAATGACGTCAGCATCTGCTGTGGTTGCTAAATTATCATGGTGAGTTTGGATACCCATCTTATTGATTCCAATGGATAACGAAGGCGCTGAAGCGCGCAACACGTTGGTTTCATCCTTTGATAAACCCTGTGCGATTGCTTGTGCCATGTTTCCGAACCCAATAATGCTAATGTTCATTTTATCCTTGCTATTGATTTTATGGTCTATAATCATATTAACTGCCTTAATTTTTTACGGCGATGGTTAATTAATTTATAGAGAGGAATGATATCATGACTAAACTTACAAAAGGTCTTTTGTCAGAAGAAGATAAATATGAGCAAGATGAAACAAAGCAGCCCTCAAAACCTGAGCAGCAACAAGGGGGTGGGGATTATCAAGCCATGGGCGATAAGCCGGTGAGCAGCAGTCCACCGATCGTTGCGAGCAATTCCGTCTTAGCGCGTTTGTATAGTTTCTTTAAAAGTTCAACACCTATACAAAAGCCTGGCTTAAACGAGACGTTGCTTTCTGATTCCGAGAAGAATAACGTGCAGGAGGCAGAAGCTGGCAGTAGCGGGTATGAGCCACCAAAACCACCAGGCCAATAATTTTACAGTGGATTGACACCGTCTGCGTTATGTTTTGTCGCGGGCGGTGGGACGTTCTCCAAAAATACCCTGACCTACACGAATCATCGTGGTGCCTGCACGGATGGCCGCCGATAGATCATGGCTCATTCCCATGGATAGCGTGTCCATTGTCAGATTGAGTTGCTCGTTGAGCGTATGCAGCAGTGTCGTTAAACGCAAAAAGGAGGCGTATTGTTGTTGCTCGTTTAGTTCTCGTTTTGGGATACACATTAATCCTCGTAATGCTAGGCGGGGTAATCGCTTGATCAACAGGGCGAGTTCCGCTATTGAATCTGGTTTTATGCCCGTTTTTTTTTCTTCATCATCAAAGTTAACCTGGATGCACACATTGAGTGGTTCAACGTTGGCAGGTCGCGCATCGTTGAGCAGTTGAGCGATGGTTAATCGGCTTATACTATGTACCCAAGCAAATTTTTGCGCAATGCCAGTTGTTTTGTTGCTTTGAATCGGGCCAATAAAATGCCAACACAGGGACAATGATGACAGCCGTTCAATCTTCACTTGCGCCTCTTGCCAATAACTTTCACCGAAATGGTGTAATCCTGCGGTAAAGGCTTGTTGAATTGCCTCAGGAGAGTGTCCTTTACTGACGGCTAAAAGCTGCACGGATCCTGGTTGGCGATGGCAAGCTGCTTCGGCCTTACTGATTGTCCGTTGAATGGATTGGATGTTATTTGGAATCGTCATTTTGGTGGTCCACTACCGTAAGCTTTTAATCTAAACTTAATAATCAAATGTAGCCTGGATGCAGCGCAGCGTAATCCGGGA
>CANJFK010000037.1 GCA_947473535.1 Legionellaceae bacterium
GTTAATGCAGTTAGCTGGTATTCAGGCGATATACCCTGGCCCCAACACAAGTCGTCGAAACAAGTTGCATGCAGTTCACCCTTATTTATTGAGGGAGCTGGAGATCATTCGCCCCAATCAGGTGTGGATGGTTGATATTACACATCTGCGCCTGAATGGCGGATTCATGTACTTGGTAGCCTTGATTGACGTGCATAGCCGGTATATTGTTAGCTGGTCATTGTCGAACACCATGGATACGTTGTTCTGTCTTGATTCGCTGAAGAAAGGTCTGCTTTGCGCACAGCCAGAAATCATTAATAGTGATCAGGGTTGTCAGTTCACCAGTGAAGATTGGGTGGATTATTTAAATGAATGGAATATTAATATCAGCATGACAGGCAAAGGACGATGCCTTGATAATGTTTATATAGAGCGGTTTTGGCGCAGATTTAAGCGCGAAAATTTTATATCAATAAGGTAAAAGAGCTACGAGCCGCCATTGAAGAGTACGTTGAATTTTATAATCACGGACGTTGGCATCAATCGTTGAATTATAAAACCCCTGCTGAAGTTTACTTCGAGTGGGAACGGGAGGCTTGTGGATATGTGGACGCGTCCTTCGGACCAGACATCCGGACCCATATCACTTTAATGCATGAAAATAGACAAATTTTTTTGATGCAAAAACGGAGTATGAAGAGATTATTGGTAACTTTTCTGTCTAAACTTTTTCAAAGTGGCCGCGGGAAACACGGACCTTAACGGATTTTTTTATCGTAAAATTTGGTCAATTTATTTAATAAACATGCAAAATGACATAAGGATATGTATGATTTATAAAAAAAGCAGAAGCAATGCTTTGATGTGCTTGACGATAGTGGGGTTGGCTATACAGACCACAGATCTTCAAGCAACTGAGCCTGTTTCAAAACAGCGTCCCTCCACGTTGTTTGCCAAGCGTTGGTGGTTTTCTCCTGTATTAACGGTTTCGTCCGGCGCTGAATTTGCTAAGGTAGGTTCCTCTCAAACCTTGAGTATGAATGGTGATTTCACGACATATCAATATGCATCCAGTGGCTCTTCCTCAAACCAAGCATTTTGGGGTGGATTTTTAGGCACAGAAATTTCTTTGCAGCAACAACGATTCTTGCAATTGGGGATTAGCTTCTACGCTCCAAACAGCTTTTCTTCTGGTACAGGCATCTTAACTCAGGGGGTTGATCCTGCATCGTCAGATCAATTTACATATCATTACAAGGTCAAAAACAGGTTATTTCTCGCTGAAGCAAAACTGTTAGGGAAAGTAAAAGAGCATTTACATCCTTACGTCTCGTTAGGATTGGGTGCAGCATTCAATCAAGCATATGCCTACACCACGAATGTGCCATTTTCATTAACATTTACGCCAGAATTCACTAACCATTCGACAACATCTTTTGCATATAGTGTGGGTGTAGGTATTGATGTCGATATTCATCAAAACTGGCGTTTGGGGGCAGGTTATCGTTTTGTGGGTTTAGGTCAAGCAAATTTGGGAAATGGACTCATTGATACCACATCTTTTACCAGTACGTTGACTCAATCAAATCTCTACGCTCAAACAGTTATGGCGCAGCTCACGTATCTATTTCCTGAAGGAAGTCAAAATGATAAAAAATAATTGGATGATGTCTTTGTTTGCATTTTTTGTATTGATTATGATCAGCTCAATCAACTATGCCTTGCCTTACAATATAACTCCAAAAGCAGGTACTTCGTTACCAACTCAGTTGGTAACCGGATCTACTGTCACGGCGCTTTACACGGTAAAAAACAACACTAACCGAACACTGTCTGCTGGGTTTGTTAAATATTTGCCGTCTAACGTGACGCAAGTGACTGTAGATAGTAATTATCCAGATTTATGCAGTTCAACCTTCACTTTAACACCGCCTGGGCCGGGTGACAGTTGTACGTTAGAGCTTGCGGTTACTGGTGCGGTTAGTTCGGCCAATCCTGATCCACATCAACACTTGTTTGTTTGCAACCCCAATGTGCCAGCTTGTGCAGGTACTGTATATCCACTAAATGTTACCGCACTAACGTCCACGATTAGCGGGACGGTGCAATCAGGTGGTACGGTATCTAAATTACCGCTTGTAGGCGCGTTAGTTACTATTTATGGATCAAATCAGTCATCAGCGACAGTTTTAGGTACCGCAATAACCAATAGTTCTGGGAAATTTTATGTGCATATTCCTGCGTCGTTGGTTTCATACACAATTTACTATGCTATCGCGAGTTTAAATACCACGACGCAGCTGGCTGCGGTATTAGGCGAAACCCTCCCATCAAGCATTACTATTAATGAAATGACTACCGTTGGCGCTGCATTTTCAATGGCTCAATTTTTTCAGGATGATCATCAAATTGTTGGTAAGACCCTAGGGTTAAAAATTGCTGCAGGCATGAATGATAATCTTGTTTCTATAGAGCAAGGTGCTTTATCGCCGATTATTATGACATCCCCCAATGCAGATCAAACCAATTCAATGCGATCAGTTAGCTCATTATCAAATCTGATTTCAAGCTGTGTGCAAAATGTAGCAGAAGCATGTTCCGATCTTTTTTCTGCAACAACCGTTCCTGGCGGAGTTGCACCTATCAATACCCTGCAAGCACTACTAAATATAGTCCATAATCCAGCAAATAATGTATCAAAAATTAACACTTTGGCACACAGCTTGCAGATTTATACGCCCGATTTGGCACTTTCTCCGGATGCATGGACCCTAGCCTTAAAATTTAACAATACAGGGGATGACAACTTTCTTTTCGGCGCTCCAGCAAATGTAGCATTTGATTCGAACGGATATGCGTGGATTACTAACAATCTCATCCAGGGCACACCTGACTCCAGCAATTTTATTGTCGTGCTTAAACCAAATGGACAACCTGCGGATGGAGTTAACAATCCAATTGTTTCTCCGGTATTTGGAGGTGGGATTTTGGGTCAGGGTTTCGGAATTTCAATTGATCACAATGGTTCTATATGGTCGGGGAACTTTGGTTGGGGCTCGTGTGATACTTGTATACCTGAGGATGGTTCTGTTACTCAACTTACATCCACGGGCATCCCTGTTTCAGGTCCAAGCGGTTACATATCTTCTACCCATCGGGTGCAGGGAATCGTGCCGGATCAAGATAACAATATATGGATTGCAAGCTATGAGAATGATCGAGTAGTCGTATTCCCCAATGGTGATCCAAATTCCGAAATTGTTTATCAGGAGCCCACAAAAAGCGGGCCTTTTGATGTCGCTATTGATCAGAATGGCGACGCATGGGTAACAAATCCTTCGACATCCACCGATCCTATTGCCTCCACCTTGAGCAAATATACATATGCGAATGGCGCTATCACTCAAGCTTTCAATCTTACCATAGGCGAGAGCCTCAAAGAAGTTTCTATTGATTCACAAGGCAATGCATGGATCGCTTCAACTCGTGACTCCAGCATCTACATGGTTAATTCAGCAGGAAATGATACTCATCAATATACAAATATAGGTGGTATGTCTGGGCCGTGGGGCGTCACTCTCGACGGAAACGATCATGTTTGGGTGGCTAATTTTGGACCACAAGGAGACCCTCTACTTCAACCTTCATCAGTGACAGAGCTTTGTGGCGTAAATACGGCTTCTTGTCCCCAAGGTAGTACTACAGGAGATGCTATATCGCCATCAACTGGCTATACACTGCCCTCAGCAGGGAGCCAGGTATTACTTCATAATGGTGAGCCGCTGAACGGCCCTGGGGCAGAACCCGTGTTCTCGCCATTGATGCGATTGACACAGGTTATTCCTGATCAAGCCGGCAACATTTGGGCTATCAATAACTGGAAGAGGTTGCCGTACAATTCAGATCAATTTAATCCCGGTGGAGATGGAGTAGTGGTGTTTATTGGCCTTGCTAAACCACCGTCTACTAATTAGGGGGCCTGTGGAAGAGTAGTGGACCCCAAAAATGAGACAGTAGTGTAAAATATAACTATTGGTTCAAGGGGTTTTACAAATGGCTAAAAAAACGTTCAGTTCAGAGTTCAAGGCAAAGGTGGCTATTGAGGCACTCAAAGGTCATAAGACGACGAATGAATTAGCAACTGAATTTGAGGTGCATCCCACACAGATTAACAGTTGGAAAAAACAGTTATTGGACGAGTTTACAAGAGCTGCAAATGTTAGGAGGGTGGTCAAGTTTTGAGATGGTTTTGCGTTATGCGCATCTCTCAAGTGATCATTTACGTGATGCTGCAGATCGAATTGGCTCGATGAAATTAAGGGGTAATTTTGCTGGGAATTAAAAAAAGTGGGGAAAAAATTGTGACAAATTTGCTACACCCACTTTTTCAACTTTCTACAAACTTACGCAACTACTTGATAAATCCACTAAAAATGGTGCGCCCGGAAGGAATTGAACCTCCGACCCTCTGGTTCGTAGCCAGTGGGCCTCAAATGAAATTCATTTAAAATCAATAACCTGCGATGCATCAATACGACGAACTACTGCCTAGTACTGCCTGGGACGGCCACTTACCGCGTTAGTTTGGCACGTTTTGGGCACAGTATTTATGGGACTTGGTTATTTGTAGAAAAATCATATAATGCTGACATATTTGAAGTAAATATTTCTGTAGCTGTTGTTTAGGTGAAAATAATGACTCTTATTTATGGGGTTGCTACGCAAGACATAGGATTTATGGTTGCAGATACTCGTTTGACATATAAGGCAGAGGAGAATAAAGGCCCAGTAGGAGCTAGAGGAGAGTGGCACGCATTAAAAATACAAATCCTTAATCCTCATATTGCAATTGCATTTTCTGGACATGTTAGTACTTCATTAAAATTAATACATAATATTGCAGAAGAGTTAAGCTGCAACCCCAATATGATTATTGAGACTCGATTGTTTGAGCTATAGGCATTGTTTCCTAGCTCATAAAATGAACATGTCGGAATGATTGGTTAAGAGCTGTGGTATCCTTGGCGGCATTATTAATACCTTAATTTTGTGACCAAGTCATGCCCAATAAATACGCTGAGAAAAAGGGTTGGAACGTTCCGAAGCAAAAGTACAAGCTAAGCAATTGGTCTGAATACAGTGATGCGTTGCGTCGTCGAGGCGAGATTGATGTTTGGCTATCGGAAGAAGCAATATCGCAATGGTATGAAAAAACTAGAGTCTATAATGGGACTGGCGCCCCAAAGCGATTTAGTAATTTTGCAATCATCACATGTCATGAAATACGACAGGTTTATCGCTTACCCCTTCGACAAGCCGAAGGTTTTATCAACTCCCTATTTCGGCTCATGAATATACCGCTTATTTGTCCTGATTTTAGCTGCTTGAGTAAGCGACTTGGGAAGCTAAATATCAAGACTCCAAAATATAAAAAAGCGGATAAACCAGATGATGACGTACATGCTATAGCTATTGATTCTACTGGCTTGAAGCGCTTTGGACGGGGAGAATGGCATCAAGAAAGTGTGCCGCAGGCACAGAGATTAGCAGCATAGGGATATGTAGTTAATTCATGTGGAAGCTATAAGAGAGATGGCGGAAGGCCCGCCGAAGTCGGCTGTTGGGAGCTGGCTTCAAACCACCTCAAGCGGCTATGGTCAAGAGCAATGGTCGTGAGCATTGAGGAAAAGTCGGGACAAACTCGGCAGGTATAGAGTAAAAAGACGAGTTACCCCGAACCACTGTTGACGCATCGTAATCCATATAATTGACATCAAAACCGGGAGCGTTTCTTGATCCCGGGATTAGTCTACGGGTTGGCCCAATATGCCGCGTAGGCGGTGTCCGGTGTATAGGTGGCGTGAGTTTGCTCTGGGCTCTTTTATGGAACTGCGGGAACCAGTCGTTTTGATGTTAAGGGAGAAGCTCAAGTGGCATAAATCACAAGGGCGAGAGTACCGATGCGAAACACTGGGGCGGAGCTGCTCGTAGTAGTGATGAAACATCTGTAATGGATGTGGAGCGAAGGGGCAGCATCAGGTTAGTTGGCATCACTATTCAACCGGTGAGAGCCGGGAGGTAATAATGATAAAGACAAAACCATTTACTATTTCAAAACAGCAGGTGATGCAAGCTTATCAGCTCGTTAAAGCCAATAAAGGCGCAGCCGGTGTTGATCGTCAGTCAATCATCGATTTTGAGAAGGATCTGAAAAACAATCTGTATAAAATATGGAATCGGATGTCATCAGGGAGTTATTTCCCCCCCTCGGTGAAAGCTGTACCAATTCCAAAGAAAACAGGTGGAGTAAGGATGTTAGGCATACCTACAGTCAGTGACAGAATAGCTCAGACGATTGTTAAATTGGAGTTTGAACCTAAAGTTGAGCCATATTTTCTTCCGGATTCCTATGGATATCGGCCAAGAAAATCAGCATTAGATGCTATAGGGGTTACCCGAAAGCGATGCTGGCAATACGATTGGGTTCTTGAATTTGACATCAAAGGGTTGTTTGATAACATTCCACATGATTTGTTGATGAAGGCGGTGCGTAAGCACACAGATACTCCGTGGGTCATTCTGTATGTTGAGCGGTGGTTAACTGCAAACATGGAAATGCCTGACGGACAACAAATCATTAGAACTCGCGGCACCCCTCAGGGTGGTGTTATCAGTCCGGTGCTGAGCAATCTATTTCTACATTATGTTTTTGATATGTGGATGCAGAAAAATCAGCTCAATATTCCGTGGTGCCGATATGCGGATGATGGTTTGGCGCATTGCCATAGTGAAGAGGAAGCACAGCAACTGCTGAATTCACTTCGTAAGCGGTTCTTTGAATGTGGGTTAGAATTACATCCCGAAAAGACAAAAATTGTTTATTGTAAAGATGGAAAGCGGAAAGAATCGTACCCCAATATATCATTTGATTTTCTTGGGTATACGTTTAAGCCTAGGTTATGTGAAAATAGAAGGGACAGTAGTCTCTTCATTAGTTTCACACCAGCAGCAAGTAAACACGCGCAGAAATCAATGAGAGCGAAAACGAGAAAATTGAGGATAAGAAACAGAACAGATCTTAGTCTAGATGATATTGCTTGTTGGTATAATCCAATCCTACAAGGCTGGATCAACTATTATGGCAAATATAGAGGCTCTGAAATGTATGCCGTTTGGAGGCACTTCAATAAAACATTAGTTGCATGGGCTCGGAGAAAATATAAATCTCTGAAGCGACATAAGACGAGAGCGGCGAAATTTATGCAAGGAATAGCGGAGAGGAATCCGAAATTGTTTGCGCACTGGAGAGCTGGAATGGTAGGTGTGTTTGCCTGATGGAAGCGGTATGAGTCGAGAGGCTCACGTACCGTTTTGCGAGAGGTTAGCGGGGAAGTTCCGCCGATCTACTCACCA
>CANJFK010000038.1 GCA_947473535.1 Legionellaceae bacterium
GGAGCACTTCTTGAGCGCCAAAACTCGTTAAATGACGCACTCGAAAAAAATGAGCTAGAACGCCAGCAGCTTAGCAATTCCTGGTTGCTTTGTTTATATTATGCCTGCTTGTTGCAGATGAGCACGCGCGGCTATGGTTATAATGAAGAGGCTCAAGTTAAAGATTATGAAAATGACATTAAGTATTTATGCTTAAATTATCAACGGATTGCACCCAAGGAAAAAATCACTGACACGTGGCAGCAGCAACTATTAAACGACCTGGATGCTTTAGCGAGCACGCCTGATCATATTTCTAAAATTCGTGGCTGGGTTGGCCTCGCAAACGCCTACCGTCTTCTTATTGTGTTTAGCCGCATTTCATGGCAGCAATCGGTTACATTAGCGCGTGAATTACAATGGTTTAATAAGCTCGAACACATGGGCTTGCACTTTAATATTGAACGATTGAGTGTGCCAAATAATCTGTTTAACGCATTAAGCGTCGGACTTTTTGCCAGTCGTTTTCTTATGAACGCAGCAATGGTACTAAAACATACGTTTGCTCCAACGGATGCAGAAAAAGGCTTAGACGCGAGCGAACGCTTTTGGCTAGAATTAGAAAAACGTCATTGGATTTTAGTGAACGATCTGGTTTGGACTATCATCAACGGGCTCAGTAATTTCGCCGTTTATTTTAATATCGCCGCGCCCACTGCTAACTGGTTATTAGCCGGCTTTTTAGTGTTTGATGCGATGTGGTTGGGATGGCGTTATTATGTAGAAGAGCAAGCGTATTTTGCTAAAAAAACGCAATATGATCATGAATCAGCACAACTTGATATAGCATTACGTGCGTGTGAAGAGCAATTGGAAAACCTTGAACTAACAACGGAGGAAAGAGGTGCTTTAGAAGCGCAATTGCAACAACTGAAAAATCAGGCGTTTGTTTTAGACGAACAAATGCAACAGCTCGATATTCACCGCTATGCGACAAATTGGACAACGTTGTTTAATAGTTCAGCGGCTCTCTTGTTAATGGCTGGTTTTTCTGCCGCCCTCATCCTGTCCACGCCGGCCATTGTGCCGATCTGTTTTTTACTTTGTACCATCGCCGTAGCAATGTATTTATCTGCTGATAAATTTGGTGCTTATAAGAAAGCGAGCTTAGTCTACCAGCAAGATAAAGAAAAACAGCTCATCTCGGCGACACCCGATGCAGCCAACGAGGCGTGGACGGCCTTTGTAATGAGCATGGTAAAAAATACCGTCATGCCAGTATTAATCATGGGGGTATTTGCCGTGTGTTGGCCCGCAGCCCTGACGCTCACGCTGTTATACATTGCTTATGAGTGCGGCAAGGGCTATTTTAATCAGCCAGATAAACCTGCCGATCCGTTACTGCTTGAGGAAGAACCGGAGGAAGAGGAAGATAAAGGGATGGCAAGGACTCCTGCATAATCACGCCAATAAACCCTACGCCAGAATAAAACGCCCTGCCTATCCGGAAGTCAATTAAAAACCGGCGCCTACGTCCTGCGAATAAGTCGCGGAACGTAGGCGGATAGATTATGTTGCAACCTGATAAGCAGGGAAAACTCGACTATAATGTAATTGAAACGAGCATCTCAGTTCCGAGATAGTTCAAGTCGAGGGGTGTTCTTGATATGGAGATGAAAAGAACATTAGGTGCTATTTTAGCCAACGATGGGTATTGCCATTTTCGTGTGTGGGCTCCGTTTGTTAAGGATATATGGTTAGAAATAATACCCTTAAACGGCCCAACTCATCAATTGAATATGAGTGCTGATAACGATGGGTATTTTAGTTTATCCGTTGAAAACAGTCACGTTGGCGATCAATATTATTATTGTTTTTCGAATAAAAAGCACCCCGATCCTGCGTCTGATTTTCAACCTGCTGGCATTAATGGACCGTCACAAATTATTGATAGCACCCCTTGTAAAAATTGGTGCGCAACGGACATCGCGGATTATATTATTTATGAACTCCATGTGGGCACCTATACAACGGAAGGTACCTTTTCAGCCATTATTCCCTATTTAGTTGAATTGAACGAGCTCGGTATTACGGCAATTGAGCTGATGCCTATCGCGCAATTTTCGGGCGAAAGAAATTGGGGATATGACGGCGTTCTACCCTTTGCGGTACAACATTCGTATGGCGGGCCGCAGGGTTTAAAAGCGTTTATAAACGCATGCCACCAACATGAAATAAGTGTCATTTTAGACGTAGTCTACAATCATATCGGTCCAGAAGGTATCTGTTTGGAACAATTTGGGCCCTGTTTTACGGATAAATATCAATGCCCTTGGGGGCAATCGCTGAATTTTGATGGTGAATATAATCATCATGTCAGGCGATATTTTATAGAAAATGCATTGCATTGGTTTACTGAATACGGCGTTGACGCGCTTCGACTCGATGCAGTTCATGCCATCGTAGATACATCGTCTTACTCCTTTGTAGAAGAGCTGGCTTGCCAAGTCAATCAACTCGCTACACACATGAACCATCCGTTTTACCTCATTGCAGAAAGCGATGCGAATGATTTACGACTTATCCGCTCAAAAAAACAAGGTGGTTTTGGCATGCACGCGCAGTGGAACGATGATTTTCATCACGCATTACACACGTTGTTAACCAATGAACATCAGCATTATTACCAAGATTTTGGTGGCATAGAACAATTTATTAAGGCCTTTAAAGAAGGGTTTGTCTATTCAGGTGAGTACTCGTCCTTTCGGAAAAGGCCTCATGGGGTCAGCTCTAAAGAACTACCCGCAGAAAAACTCGTTGTATTTACGCAAAATCACGACCAAATTGGTAATCGTTTAAAGGGTGACCGATTAGCTAGTACATTATCATCAGCACAAATCCGGTTGGCCGTTGGGTTGATGCTTTGCTCCCCCTATATTCCGTTGCTATTTATGGGCGAAGAGTATGGCGAAACCGCGCCCTTTCTCTATTTTATCAGCCATCAGGACGAGGCATTGATTGAAGCCGTTCGCAAAGGGCGGTGTCATGATTTTAAATTAACTGAAGAGGATGTTCCCGATCCTCAAGCGCTAGATACATTTTTAAAAAGTAAACTATGTCATTCGATGAAACATGAAAATAGTCATACTACTTTGTGGAACTACTACAAAACACTCCTGGCCATTCGCAAAGCAATGAGCGGATTTTATGGTCTGAAGCAAGCGGAGACTTGTGGTTACATTATTAACGACAAAAAAGCATTAGAAATACAGGGTTCTTCTGGCAAGAAGAACGTTACTATTTTGGCCAATTTTTCGAATAAATTTGTCGATTATTCATCAAACTTTATACCGACGGGTTGGGATTTATTAATTAATTCATCGGATAAAAAATGGAGCGGAGTAATAAATAATAACAAAAAAACCACCCAATGGCTGGCTCCGTATGGGTTTATGCTGTATCAAAAAGACAGACTATTGTGAGCAATAAATTTGTTTGTATCCACGGGCATTTTTATCAGCCACCAAGAGAAAGTCCTTGGCTGGATACAGTTGAGCCTCAAGAATCAGCGCAGCCCTATCATGACTGGAATGAACGCGTTACCGCCGAATGTTATTTACCCAACGCGGGAGCCGCCTTGTTCAATCCAATGGATAACAGCACCCAATATGTTAATAATTACGAAAAAATAAGTTTTAATTTTGGCCCAACCTTACTGTTGTGGATGAAATCAAATCATCCAACGTTATTACAATCCATCATTGATGCTGATATTAAAAGTCGCGCGCGATTTAATGGGCATGGAAACGCCATCGCACAAGCGTATAATCATATTATTATGCCGCTAGCGAATTCACGGGACAAATTCACCGAAATATACTGGGGTATTCAGGATTTTGAGTACTATTTTAAACGAAAACCAGAAGGACTCTGGTTGCCAGAAACAGCCGTTGATCTTGAGTCACTTGATTTCATGAGCGAAATGGGCATTAAATTTACTATTTTAGCGCCTAGTCAAGCAAAGCGCGGGCGGGCGCTTCAAACAGATACGTGGTCTGAAACCGTTTCAACCGAAATCCCCTATCTGCAACGATTACCCTCAGGTCGCAGCATCATTATCTTTTTTTATGACGGTGCCATTGCGCATGGTGTTGCCTTTGACAAATTACTAACCGATGGTGGCGTATTTGCCAAGCAATTAATGGATTCACAGCCTAAATCAAAAACAGCTAACGCGCTGATTCATATTGCAACCGATGGTGAGAGTTATGGGCATCATCATCGATTTGGTGAAATGAGCTTGGCCTACGCCCTCCAGCAACTGGATAACACAAACGACATTGCGTTGACTAATTATGGCCAGTTTATCGATATACAACCACCTGAGTTTGAAGTAGACATTCTTCCAAATTCATCCTGGAGTTGTACGCATGGTATTGAGCGGTGGCGAAATAATTGTGGTTGTAATACCGGTCAAGGTTTTCATCAAGAATGGCGCGGTCCGTTAAGAGCGGCGCTCGATTGGCTGCGCGACCAACTTGCACCGGTATATGAAACCACGCTAAGTCACTATATTAAGGATCCATGGCGTGCCAGGAACGATTACATCACCGTTATTAATAATCGCGATCAATTCGATCATTTTATTCAATCACATGCAACGCGACGATTGAATCACCAAGAAAAAATGCTGGTATTAAAGTGGTGTGAATTACAACGTTATACGCTATTAATGTACACGAGTTGTGGTTGGTTTTTTGATGAGTTATCGGGCATTGAAACCATACAAATTATCAGGTACGCGGGCCGCGCAATTCAATTGGCGGATAATTTAACACACGTCAATTATGAAACTGAGTTTCTAAAACGGCTCGAGATGATTCCATCGAACATAGAGTCGATAGGTAATGGTGCAAACCTTTATCAACAATTTGTTAAACCATTTATTATGTAGGGGAACGTTTATGAATATTCCAATAGCAACGTATCGATTACAATTGAATCATACGTTCACGTTTTCTGATGCTGAGCGAATATTGCCTTATCTCAGCGCATTAGGCATTTCTGATGTTTACGTATCACCTATTTTACAAGCCCAGACAAACAGCAGTCATGGGTATGACACGATTGATCATGCACAAATTAATCAAGATCTGGGTGGTGAGCACGGTTTCAAGCATTTTACAAAAAGGTTGCGTGATTATCATTTGAATTTATTAGTCGATATTGTTCCTAATCATATGGCAGCAACACAACAAAATAAAGACTGGAATGAACTTGTTCTGCGTAGAAAAAACGCAACACACGGTTATATGTTTGATGTAAATTGGAGCCTATCGACGGACGACCTGTTAGTGTATCGACGATTTTTTGATGTGAACGAACTCGTTTGTCTTCGCGTAGAAGATGAGCGCGTATTCCACAAAACGCATCATTTAATTTTAAAATTGATTCACGAAGGACACATACAAGGATTGCGCATTGATCATATCGATGGTTTACGGGATCCTGTCGGGTATTTAAAGGCCTTGTCCTCCCACATTAAGGCTCCATTTTATATTGTTGTCGAGAAAATATTAAGTTTTGACGAGTCGCCTCCGCGCGAATGGCCTATTGCAGGAACAACCGGTTATGATTTTACAAATCGCTTAAACCAATTGTTTTTATATAAAAAGGGTCTGAGCGAACTCGTAGCATTCTACGAAAAAATAACCGGAAACACGAAGTCCTTGCAAAGAATACGAATCGATAGTATCGAGGTTATGATTAAAAAATCATTTCAACGAGAATTCAACTATTTAAGCAATCAGTTACACGCCATTATCGGTGGCACGCTTACGGCGGTTGAGTCACTGCTCATGCAGTTTTCATCCAACATCGTTCGTTATCGACTGTATGCAAATCAAGATATTGTGGATGAAGAAGGTACGAAAATAATTCAGGATGTCGGTCGTGATCTCGACGTCCCAGACAGGCAATTATTAACGAAACTCACCGATCTGCTGTTGCTTCATTTCCCAGACAACCTCAGTAAGACTCAAAAGGCCGCGTGGAGGCAATGGCACAATGATTGGGAGGTTTTCACAGGCCCTATTATGGCGAAGGGCTTCGAAGATACCGCCGGTTATGCTTACAATCCGCTTCTATCCTTAAATGAAGTGGGGAGTGGACCTGAATATGATGTAGCCGCGGGTGCGCAAACTCACTTTCACGGCTTTAATATCAACAAACAACAGCAATTCCCTTATGGATTAAATACCACATCAACCCATGACACAAAACGGAGTGAAGATGTACGCGCTCGCTTGAATGTACTCACGGAATGTAGTGACGAATGGAATAACATATTGAGTCAGTGGTTGACTCAAAACATACATAAAAAAACGATCCTTAACAACAGGCCATCACCCGATATAACCGATGAACTATTAATATATCAGACACTTTTGGGTGCTTGGCCATTGGATAATAACCTTGTTTCACTTAAAACGCGGCTCGCTATTTTTTTAACAAAAGCGATGCGCGAACGAAAGGAACATTCTTCATGGGATAACCCGAATATCCTCTACGAGAAAGCGACCATCCACTTTCTAAATGCCTTATTGATTGATCGTCGTTTTATCGCGCATTTTTTATTATTTCAACAAAAAATTGCATTTTATGGGATGTATAACGCGCTAGCACAAGTAGTGCTTAAAATCACATGCCCTGGTATTCCTGATTTTTATCAAGGGAATGAGACCTGGCGCTTTGATTTGGTTGATCCAGACAATCGGCAGAAAATTGATTACACGGTACTCAACAAATTGACAAGCGACGAACCACTAAGTGATTTACTCAACGAATGGCAAACAGGGCAAATTAAATTTAACCTAATGAAACGACTGTTACATTTAAGAACGAATAATAACGCTATTTTCTTATTAGGTGATTACATTCCCTTAGACGTTCAGGGTCAATACGCAGATCACATCACTGCCTTCGCCAGGACATATCAAAACGAATGGATCATCGTGATTACTGTTCGATGGCTATCTCGGATAATTCCGTCGGATTCGCCGTGGTCAACCGCTCATATTCCTAATGGGGATTGTATTATCCTTCCAGAAACATTACAGAACATGCGTTCGTTGATCGATCAACAAAAGAACGTATTTACGGGTAATACGTTATCACTTAAAGACGTCTTGCGCGATCTGCCATTTAATCTGTTAAGAACGGGTCCGACATAGTGTCGAAACGTTCTTAATAACAGGGCAACCGCACCTTATGTCCAAACTTGAGTCGCACTATCCGAGCCGCGACCGTTAGGGAGCGTTCACGAAGCAGCAAGTCAA
>CANJFK010000039.1 GCA_947473535.1 Legionellaceae bacterium
GATTTGAGCATATGTAGGTTGAGCCTACGGAGCCAACCTACGAAAATCCACGGATTGCTTGATTCAATGGCGCTACTTTAAGCCAAAATTTTGATGTAGCCTGGATGAAGCGTAGCGTAATCCGGGAGCAGGGCCTGTGTGAGGCATCGTTTCCCGGATTACGCTACGCTTCATCCAGGCTACATTTAATGTTAATTTTAGATAAAAAAATTAAGGTAGTGCCATTAGTGACACGGATTACTTGATTCTCTTCTTCACTCCTTTTACTATCAGCTTTTTATCCTATCGAGTGTTATTCATGATGCTTTGTATTGATGTTGGCAATTCTCATATCTACGGTGGCGTATTCGACGGAGAGGAAATCTGCTTGCGATTTCGTCATACATCTAAAGTGAGCACGTCGGATGAGTTGGGTATTTTTCTGAAAAGTGTACTTCGTGAGAATAACTGTGATCCCAGTGTGATCCGTGCCATCGCTATTTGTTCGGTGGTACCACAGTTGGATTATTCACTGCGCGCGGCTTGCATCAAATATTTTTCTGTTGAGCCATTTTTCCTGCAAGCCGGGGTAAAAACAGGACTAAATATTAAATACCGCAATCCGGTGGACGTTGGTGCGGATCGCATTGCTAATGCAATCGCGGCGACGCATCGTTTTCTCGCGACGAATCTAATTATCATCGACTTTGGAACGGCAACCACTTTTTGTGTTATTAATGCGCAAAAAGCATACTTGGGCGGTGTCATTTTACCTGGTGTTCGTCTGGCGGTTGATGCGTTATCGACCAATACAGCAAAATTGCCTGCCGTAGAAATTATCAAAGTCGATCAGGTGGTAGGGCGTTCTACGATTGAAAGTATTCAATCTGGGGTATTTTATGGCGCATTGGGCGCGTGTCGTGAGTTAATTCATCGGATTAAAAAAGAAGCCTTTGCTGGGCAAGATGTTTTGGTGCTAGCAACGGGTGGATTTGCTTCGCTGTTTGATAAACAAGGGATTTACGATCAGCATCTTCCTGATTTAGTGCTGCAAGGTGTTCGTCTAGCAGCTGAAATGAATGTTTGATTGATAAGCCTCGGGAGCTGAATAAATTTGATATATTTTATGTCATCATGTATAATAATTGAATACAATTGAAGTTGATACTACCGGAGATGATCTCGTGAAATACACACAAGTGATATTAGCATTGCCAGAGGTAGATGGCGATGAAACAATGGACGTCGTATATGCAAGAACACTTGAAACGCTCACTGACGCTATGGCGACTGACGCTATGGCGACTGAGGTGAAGAGGCTTGACGATGACGAGGATGCTGCTGCTGACTTTTTTTCAGACGATGAGGAGCACCAAGGCCGCCGTGTGAACCGCAGAGCTGGCGCTCCTGATGCCGCTCCTGATGCCGCACACCTAAACCCAAATGATTCCATGTATGATGACCCGTCGGTACAAATGCCGATGGATAAAAACAAATTGTCAATTGATGAAGACGACGTTCTTTTTGCACACCCAAACCCAAATCATGCCATGGATGATGACCTGTCGGTACAAATGCCGATGGATGAAGACGAAGCTCTTTATCGAAAAGAATTGCATCGATTGATACAACAATTACTCAGCGACGCAGCATTACTTGCTGAGCCTATATTGAACAAAGTGGCGAATCTTGGTGAAGGTGAGGTGCTCACCGACGAAGACGATGATGCGCTCGCCATCCTGAACCACGTGTATTATCACTGTGAGGTTCTTCTTCGTCGCCCAGACCATGCTGAGTATGATCCAGAAGTTGTTCGCGAAAGCGCAGAGCAGTTGGCTATCCTGTCTCAATTGGTGTCTGGTTTCGAATCCGTTAATTGGCAGCGTTTTGGTAAATTTTTAGGTCTTGTTGCTGTTGTTGCGGTGCTGGGCGTCATGGCAGTTACGCCTATTGGCGGTGCCAGTTTGGTGACGTTCCTTGGTGGACTCGCGTTGCACGGTATGGCATTGGCTGTTGCAACGTATGTGCCTCTTGCGGGAGCGGTAATTGCGGGCACAAGCGGCTTTTTTGCTGACAAAAAAGGCAAGAAACCTACGGGTTTGTCCAAATCTATCCTTGAGGTTTCGAAAAATGTACCAGAAGAAGACGATGACCCGACGGCGTTGAATGCTGCCAACTTGGACGATCGGAATGCTGATTTTGCAAAAAGTAAGCGGCGACCGAATGTTGATAAAGCAGAGGAAAATGGCGACCTTGATGATGCCGCGTCTGTTCATTCATATTGAATAATAACCCCAAGTAGCCTGGATGGAACGCAGTGCAATCCGGGAGGCTCGACGTATTGAATCCTGGGTTGCTGCTCTGCCCGCACCCAGGATACGACGTGTCAAAACGATGAACAACCTAAACATTCCAACCGAAATTCCCCTTTCTTTGTAACTGCTCATACGTCAATGTCATGGTAGCACCAACTAAGTTAGTATATAATCCACTCGGTAAAAATTAAGAGCACTCCGTGCGATATTAATCACAGCTCCTCATTATTTTTAACAAAAAACAGCATTTTGGCTTGACGCTTGGGAAAATGTGTTTCTATAGTGTATAAAAGTGGTTTAAAATAATAAAAAAGTGGAGAATTGTGGGTAAACTTGTTTACTTACAAAAAATAAATTATGTTTCGCGGAATTAATGCAATCAACATTGATGGAAAAGGCCGTCTTGCCGTACCAACGCGATATCGTGATGCGTTAGGTGAGCAAGCCGGCGCGTCGCTTGTTGTGACTATTGATACGGAAGAAACGTGTTTACTGCTTTATCCAGCGGTACAGTGGCAAATAATTGAAGATAATTTGCAGCGATTGCCAAGTTTTAATGCAGCAGCTCGACGGATCCAACGCTTACTGATTGGTCACGCCACTGATGTAGAACTGGATAGTCATGGGCGGTTATTGTTGCCGCCGCTTTTACGTGATTATGCGCGCCTTGATAAGCATGTGGTCATGATAGGGCAAGGTAACAAATTTGAGATTTGGGATGAGGGATTATGGCAATCCAGACGCGAGCAGTGGCTGGAAGATGAAGCATCAAATGTTGATGGGTTGCCCGATGAAATGAAAACGTTTTCTTTGTGATGAAACCTAATTATGACTACACACACATCCGTTTTATTACAAGAGTCAGTCGACGGTCTAGCGATTAAGCCAGATGGCATTTATGTGGACGGAACATTCGGTCGTGGCGGGCACACACGAGCCATTTTGCAACAGTTAAATCAAGCCGGGCAAGTCATTGCTATTGATAAAGATTTGGAAGCCGTGGACTATGCTAAGCAGCATTTTTCGGACGATCCGCGCTTTAAAATGGTTCATGGATCGTTTGCTAAATTGAGTGAATTTGCTCGAGAGCTCGGTGTATACGGCCAGATTAATGGCATTTTGCTCGATCTTGGTATGTCGTCGCCACAAATAGATAATCCCGCGCGGGGCTTTAGTTTTATGCAAGAAGGCCCATTGGATATGCGCATGGATTTAAGTCAGGACCTGAGTGCTGCACGTTTTGTGAATCAAGCCGACGCGACGGAGATGGCAACCGTGTTCAAACACTATGGTGAGGAGCGCTTTGCTGGGCGAATTGCGCGTGCCATTGTAGAAGCGAGGAGCGTTGCGCCCATTTTGACGACCGCTATATTAGCTGAAATTGTTAAAGCAGCTAATCCTAAATGGGAAAAACATAAACACCCAGCAACCCGCGTATTTCAGGCGATCCGAATTCATATTAATCAAGAATTAACGGATTTGACTGCTGTTTTAAAGCAATGTGTAGGTGCGCTCGCGGTTGGAGGGCGTTTAGTGATTATCAGCTTTCATTCGTTGGAGGATAGGATCGTTAAACAATTTATGCGTGCAGAAGAGCAGGGTATTCAACCGCCACTTGGCGTGCCGGTGAGAGCCATTGATATTAAAACTTATTTTAAACGAGTGGGTAAGGCGATTAAACCACACGAAATCGAAGTTCGGCAAAACGTACGTTCTCGTAGTGCTGTCCTTCGAATAGGAGAAAAAATAGCATGAATGCTGCAGCGAGAAATATCAACCAGAGTGATTTTTTTCACGGACAATTAGGAGACATGCGTTTGTCAAGGCAGATTTGCATGCAATTAGCGTTGTTGCTGATTGTGCTTCTGAGTGCATTGGCGGTAGTCTATGTCACTAATTTACATCGAATGGCACTAAGCCAATTAGAGTATTCAGAGCAACAGGGCCATCAATTACAGTTGCAATGGGGACAATTGTTGCTTGAGCAAGCAAGCCTTGCTACACCATCGAGGGTGCAGCAATTAGCTGAAGACAAGTTACACATGGTTTTGCCTGTTGATAAACAGACCTATGTTCTGCGTGTGCGATGAAACAAACGCGCCATAAAGCACGATTGCTGGTTGTATCGTTTTTTTTTATACTTATACTAGCCGCGCTTATTTGGCGCATGGTTGATCTGACGGTGTTGGACCGACAGTTTTTACAAGGGCAGGGCAATGCACGCAGCTTGCGCGTGGTCGATACGCCTGCGTACCGCGGCATGATTATTGACAGGCAGGGTGCCGCGCTTGCCGTGAGCACACCGGTTCAATCGTTATGGATAAACCCGAAGTTATTTTCACCCGATACAAAACAGTTGGCTGATTTAGCCAAACTATTAGGTATTACATCAGCTCAATTATCAGCACGCGTTGCGGCCGTTCATGGGCGAGAATTCGTTTATTTACAGCGCCAACTAACACCCATGGTAGCAAAAGATATCACGGAGCTTAAAATACCGGGCGTTAATTTTCAGCAAGAATTTAAACGTTATTATCCCGAGGCCGATAGCACGGCTCAATTATTAGGTTTTACGAATGTTGATGATAATGGTATTGAAGGATTGGAGCTTGCTTACCAACACTGGCTAGTCGGCTTTAGCGGCAAGAAACGCGTGGTAAAAGACAGGACAGGTCGTGTTATTGAAGAGTTGAATATTATTAAAGAACCGCGACCAGGTAATTTATTGCAGCTTAGTATTGACCGTCGGATACAATTTTTTGCCTACCACGAGCTACAAAATACGATCGCTAAATATGGTGCTAAATCGGGTTCCGTGGTTGTTTTGGACACTCAGAGTGGTGAAGTTTTGGCCATCGCTAATTCACCTTCATTTAACCCAAACGCGCGCAGCCATTATACACTCGATAGTTATCGTAATAAGGCACTCACAGACACATTTGAACCAGGATCGGTGATAAAACCTTTTAGTATAGCCAGTGGGCTTGATAGTGGGCATTTTACGCCCGACACGATCATTGATACGCGCCCGAGTTGGATGATTGTTAACGGCCACACCATACGCGATGTTCATAATTACGGGGTATTGGATGTTACAGGTGTTCTACGCAATTCCAGTAACGTGGGTGTCACAAAAATGGTACTGACAAGTCCACCGGAGCAATTAATTGGATTGCTGACGCGATGCGGTATTGGTCAGCGTACCGAAAGTGGTTACCCTGGTGAAAGTGAAGGCGCCATTGTAAAATTAATGGATGCGAATCCATTTGTGTTGGCTACATTGAGCTTCGGTTATGGGATGTCTGTTACGGCATTACAATTGGCAAAAAGTTATTTAATTTTCGCGAATCATGGTCTGCTTCTGCCCATTAGTTTATTGCACAATCAACGGCCCTTAGACGGTGTTCAAGTGCTTAATCCAGCCACGGCGGATCAAGTGCTTGCCATGTTGGAGGCCGTGGTGAATGATGGCACAGGAAAATCGGCGATGGTCCCGGGATATCGCGTGGCCGGTAAAACGGGTACAGCGCGAGTTGCTGGTAAAAAAGGTTACGAAGATAAGCGCTATATTTCAAGTTTTGTGGGGATTGCGCCGGTGTCAAATCCAAGATTAATTGTTGCCGTCTTTATTCATGAGCCGACGCGCCTTGGCTATTATGGTGCGGCCGTTGCGGGGCCTTTGTTTGCTAAAGTCATGGGCGCCTCGTTACGCATTCTTGATGTTACACCCGATCAGCCTACATCTAAATGACGAGGAAACGTATGAAACTTACCGAGTTATTGAACACATGGATCCCCATTCCAACGGTCGATTGCGATATTACTGGGCTACATAATGACAGTCGAAAAATAAAGCCAGGTGATTTGTTTGTCGCGTATGCAGGTGCTGCAGCAGATGGACGGCACTATATTCAGCAAGCGATACAAGCTGGTGCGGTGGCCGTGGTATATGACCCAGTTGATTGTCCCAATCTTGGCGTACTATCGAATGAGATCCCTTGTGTACCTGTGCCGCACTTAGCGTCTCAACTTGCAGCAATCGCGAGCCATTTTTATGATTATCCCACGCGCTCGGTGCAGGTTACTGGTGTTACAGGCACGAACGGCAAAACAACCATTGCGTACCAACTGGCGCAAGCTCATGGCTTATTGGGCAAGCGCGCGGCGTATGTTGGCACGCTGGGGCAGGGGGAAGTACATGCCTTGCAGCCGTTATTAAATACTACGCCTGATGCCTTGTGTTTGCAGCAACTCTTTCATGACTATAAACAACGCGGTGTGCAGCGAATTTGCATGGAAGTTTCATCCCACGCACTAAGCCAGGGGCGGGCAGCGTGCATTGATTTTAATCAAGCCATTTATACAAATTTGAGCCATGAGCATCTTGATTATCATCATACGATGGCGTTGTATGCAGAAGCCAAAGCTATTTTATTTAATATGCCAACATTGAAGTGGGCCGTGATTAATCAAGACGATAATTATGGTGAATTAATGAGCATGCAGTTGCCCGATACGTGCCAAAAACTCACGTATGGTTTGAGCCGACGGAGTGATATCTGGGCTTCAAATATAAACATCACTATGACAGGCAGCGCGTTTGATGTTGCAACGCCATGGGGCATGCATCATATAAATAGTAAGGCGTTGGGCGCCTTTAATGTTTATAACAGCTTGGCTGTGTTTGCAAGTTTATTGGCCTATGGTTATCCTGCAACGAAAATTGTGCCTGTGATGGCGGCGTTACAAGCCTCACCAGGTCGAATGGAAGTGGTTTTACATGAGCCTTGTGTGATTGTTGATTATGCTCATACACCGGACGCACTGGAAAATGTGTTGTCTACACTCGTGCAATTAAAAGCAACGGTTACAAATACTGAGGTAAAACCAGGTCGATTATGGGTGGTTTTTGGTTGCGGAGGGGATCGCGATAAAACCAAGCGACCCATGATGGGCCGCATTGCCAGTCAATACGCCGATGTTGTCATTCTGACGAGTGACAATCCACGTAGTGAAGAACCA
>CANJFK010000040.1 GCA_947473535.1 Legionellaceae bacterium
AAAAAACAAGGCATTGCCTTTTTTTCATGGTCGGTTTCTTGACGATATCGCTTATGATGAAAGTGAATACGCGCAACACGCAGCACAGATGTGCGGCGCTCAGCTGCATGTTCGAGATATTACGGCGCATGATTTCGAAACCCATTTTAACAAAATCATTTATCACATGGATTTTCCCGTTGCAGGCCCCGGTGTTTTTCCACAATACATGGTGTCAGAGATGGCCTCCAAACATGTTAAAGTGGTATTGGGAGGACAAGGAGGAGATGAAATATTTGGTGGCTACGCCAGGTACGTAATTGCTTATTTTGAGCAATGCATCAAGGCTGCCATTGAAGGTAACTATAAAAAAGGTAATTTTGTTGTTACTGCGGAATCCATTATTCCTAATCTCGAAGTGTTAAATGCTTACAAACCTTTACTGCAACGTTTTTGGCGTCAGGGTTTGTTTGAACCGTTGGAAAAACGGTATTTTTCTTTAATTGATCGCGGAATGGATTTAGATGGGGAGGTGTTATTGACACCAGGTGAGCAAAAACATGTCTACCAGCAATTCCTTGATGTATTCAATGCCGCAAAATTTGAGAAAGCGGAGTCCTATTTTGATAGTATGACTCATTTTGATTTCAAATGCTTGCTGCCCAGTTTGTTGCACGTTGAAGACAGGGTAAGCATGGCTCATGGACTTGAGGCAAGAGTTCCTTTTCTCTACCATCCGTTAATTGAGTTTGTTGCGACGGTACCTGCAAATATAAAATTTACTGATGGGAAGATGAAACATCTGCTTAAGCAAACCTTTGGGAAAGTTTTACCCTCACAAGTGCTTAATCGAAAAGATAAGATGGGTTTTCCTGTTCCATTAAGCGAGTGGATGCAGGCAGATTTGAAAGAATATGTACTTGATATATTGCACTCTGGTTTGAGAAGACAAGATAATTTCATCGATTATAAAAAAATAATTGATAATATAGGTAATACTGGCAAATTTAGTCGTAAAGTTTGGGGATTTTTGTGTTATGAAATTTGGCAACAAGAGTTTCATGATCAGTCCCATAAATTCAGATCATTATTAACGACTGTAGATGTACCCTACACAGATGAGTTGTTGGTTTCGTAGCATCTGTGCAAGGTACAAATCCATTCTTAACGTAGGAGTATAACGAATGAGAGTTTTGATTACCGGTGGTTCAGGTTTTGTTGGGTCACACTTAGCCGATCGATTATTAGCAAGAAATGATCATGTTTTGGTTATTGATAATTTTACAACGGGACGACGAGACAATTTAAAGCCACACCGTAATTTAGAAGTAATCGAAGAATCAATTGCTAATACGGCAGCAATGGACCGTATTTTTACAGCATTTAAGCCGGATGTTGTTGTGCACGCCGCCGCATCTTATAAAGATCCTGATAATTGGGTCGAGGACTGTCAAACAAATGTTCTTGGTACGGTGAATGTTTTGTCTGCCACTAAAAAAGCGGGTTGTAAACGCATTATTTATTTTCAAACAGCACTCTGTTACGGATTAAACCCTAAAGAGCAGCCTGTTTCTTTGACTCATCATTTTGATTCACGCGGTAGTAGTTATGCCATAAGTAAAACTGCTGCTGAACATTATGTTGAATTATCTGGCTTGGACTTTATTTCATTCCGTTTAGCTAATGCATACGGGCCTCGAAATATTAGTGGGCCGCTTCCTACGTTTTATCAGCGTCTGACCACCAATAAAGCTTGCTTTGTTATGGATACGCGACGTGACTTTATCTATATTCAAGATTTAGTTGATTGTGTCCAATCTGCACTTGACGGTAAAGGAGCTGGTTATTATCATATTTCTTCAGGTAGCGACTTCTCTATCAAAGAATTATTTGATGCAACACTTGCTGCATTAAATGTAACGTTAGATAAAGACGTCGAAGTTCGACCACGTCATCCTGATGATGCGTTTACTATACTGTTGGACCCATCACGTACAAATAAAGATTTTGCATGGCACGTCAAAACGCCATTGGTTGTGGGTGTTAAAGCTGCAATTGAGTATTATCAACAATGTGGTATTGAACAGACATATACCCACCTCCGAGCAGCGGAAACTGAGCATGCTTAATTGATTTTTGTTCATTATTTTTGGTCAATCTCAGCGCTCACGACGTCATGCGCTTTGTTCGCGAAACGTCGTGATCCTGATTATAACCGAAACGATGAGCAAAAATGATTGTCATGTACAAAGGATGAGGAAGATAAGATGTCTGATTTTTTGGGAAAAAAAATACTCGTCGTTGGTGGCGCAGGATTTGTTGGAAGTAATTTAACAAATACATTATTAAAAAATAATGCGCGACAGGTCATCGTGGTTGATAATTTGTTATCGGCAGATATTTCTCAGGTGGCTACACATGATAGTTTGAATTTTATTAATAGTTCAATTACGGACGACAAAATTCTGTACCAACTACCTGACGATCTAGATTATGTTTTTCATTTGTCGACTTATCATGGCAACCAAAGTTCAATCGAAGATCCATTAAAAGATCATGAAAACAACACATTGACGAGTTTGAAACTATTTGACAGGATCAGCAAATTTAAATCGCTGCAAAAAGTAATCTATTCATCTGCAGGTTGTACGGTCGCCAAAAAAACGTTTGATCATGCTGAAGCAACCGTTGAACAAGAGGATGTGTCGTTATATCTAGATAGTCCCTACCAAATGTCTAAAATATTTGGTGAGTTTTACGGTAACTATTACTTTATGCGTTATGGTATGCCCTTTGTAAAAGCGCGGTTCCAAAACGTATATGGCCCCGGTGAGATTTTAGGCGCCGGCGAGTGGCGTGGAAATATCAATACTATTTGGCGGAATGTTACACCCACATTTATTTTCAAAGCGCTACATCATCAACCACTGCCGTTAGAAAATGATGGCATTGCTACGCGTGACTTTATTTATGTCGATGATATTGTAGCTGGGCTTATTGCCTGTGCCTTGAGAGGTAAATCGGGTGGTGTATATAATATCGCATCTGGCGTTGAAACCTCCATTCGAGAATTAGCAATAATGATTAATGAGATCGCAGGCAATACAGCTGATATGAATACTCAGCCAGCACGTGTTTGGGATCGCTCAGGTAAACGTCATGGTGATACGGTAAAATCTAAAAATGAGCTAGGTTTTAAAGCTACTATTTCTCTGCCCGAAGGTTTGAAAAAAACCATCGACTGGTCAAAAGAAAATATGGATGTAATTAAGCGTTGCATGCGATCTCATGAGCGTTATGCGCCGGATTTAAAACAATTTTATTAAGGATTAATGGATATGCAATTTATTGACTTAAAAACGCAGTCAGATCGTATTGAAGATCGTCTGTTTGCTCGATTTAAAGCGGTATTAAATCATGGTGCTTATATTATGGGCCCAGAAATAGCTGAAATTGAACAGGTGCTAGCTGAATTTGTTGGTGTTGAGCATGCTTTAACCGTTGCCAGTGGTACGGATGCGTTGCTTATTGCTCTGATGGCACTTGGCGTCGGTGCCGGTGATGAAGTTATTACGACTCCGTTTAGTTTTTTTGCAACAGCAGAAGTGATAGCACTGTTGGGTGCAGTACCTGTGTTTGTTGATATTGATAAAGATACATACAATATTGATGCGAGCCTTATCGAGGCAGCCATTACAAATAAAACGAAAGCGATAATGCCTGTTAGTATCTACGGCCAATGCGTGGATTTTGATGAAATTAACGTCATTGCTAAAAAATATAATCTACCGGTCATTGAAGATGGTGCTCAGAGTTTTGGTGCTACTTACAAAAACCGCAAGTCATGCGGAATAACGACGATTGGTTGCACTAGCTTTTTCCCATCAAAACCATTGGGTTGCTATGGCGATGGTGGCGCTTGTTTTACAAATGATGCAGAGTTGGCAACCAGAATGCAAGAAATTCGTATACATGGTCAATCCAAACGTTATTACCACACTAGACTGGGTGTTAATGGACGGTTTGATACAATTCAAGCGGCATTTTTATTGGAAAAAATGGCCATTTTTCCTGAAGAAATTCAATTAAGGCAGCAGGCGGCGGATAGATATAAGCAATTATTGCCAACCTATGTGAAAAAACCAACGATTAAACATCATAATACAAGTGTGTTTGCACAATATACAATTGAAGTCTCCGATCGCGATGAAGTCCAAACTAAATTACAACAACTTGGTATTCCGACGGCAATTCATTATCCAGTTGGGTTGCATAAACAGCCAATTTTCAAAGACCTTTACCCAGGCATGCAATCGTTTCCAATTTCAGAACGAGCCGCAAGTCGCGTGATGAGTATTCCAATGCATCCGTATTTAACGCTTGCAGATCAACAAAAAGTTGCACACGCGTTACATGAGGTATTGGTTGAGGATAATGTGTTCATCTAATAAAGGAATATAATGAAATTGTATGTGGCTCATGAAACGGCGATCGTTGATGAAGGTGCAGAAATTGGCGCTAATACGCGTATATGGCATTGGGTGCATATTAGTGCAGGTGCTCGTATTGGGGAGCACTGTAGTTTCGGTCAGAATGTCTATGTTGGTAATAAAGTTTTGATTGGTAATAATGTTAAAGTTCAAAACAACGTATCAGTATACGACAATGTGACGCTTGAGGACGACGTATTCTGCGGCCCTAGCATGGTATTCACCAATGTTTATAACCCTCGCTCGGCGGTAACACGCAAAGACGAGTATCGGAGTACGTTGGTCAAACGTGGTGCAACGTTAGGTGCAAATTGCACTATCGTTTGTGGCGTGACAATAGGACAGCATGCCTTCATTGGTGCTGGAGCAGTTGTTAACCAAGATGTCCCAGATTTTGCACTCATGGCTGGGGTACCTGCTCGGCAAATTGGCTGGATGGGGCGGTTCGGTGAACGTCTTGAGTTTAAACCACAAGCTGATGGCTCGTTCATGGCTATATGTGAACAAACAGGTGATTGCCATATACAAACGACTGACAAAAAAGTAACTATCGTTCCTGAGCTAGCTGCTGTTTAATTTGGCCGTAATTTTCATCGTGATTCTTAATTTACACGGCCTTGTTCATCGTTTTGGCCACTTTGTCTTTCCCGCGAAGGCGGGAATCCATTCCTACACTGGCTCCCAGCTTGTTGCAGCGATGGATCCCCGCCTTCGCGGGAAAGACATTTTTCGGTGATTTGGCCAAAACGATGAACAAGGCTATTTACACGAACACTGTATTCCTCGCAAAGGCTGGGAATACAGTGTTTTTTTTAGCGGGACGCTGGTTACGCCCGTTTAAGTTATACGTTAACGTTCTTCAATCCAAGGAATTATTGTGAAATTATGTACAGTCGTTGGAGCACGTCCTCAATTTATCAAAGCAGCAGCTGTATCCAGAATCATCGCACTAACACCGCACATTCAAGAAAGCATTATTCATACCGGGCAACATTATGATGCCAATATGTCTAACCATTTTTTTGATGAACTGGATATTCCGTCTCCCGCGTATCATTTGAATATCGGTTCTGGATTACATGGTGTGCAAACGGGACAGATGTTAATCGAAATTGAGCGTGTTTTGCTGCAAGAAAAACCTGACTGGGTGTTGGTTTATGGTGATACTAATTCAACGCTGGCTGGAACCCTTGCCGCGGCAAAGTTACATATACCGGTTGCTCATGTCGAAGCAGGCTTACGTTCATTTAATCGTAAAATGCCCGAGGAAATTAACCGAATAACAGCCGACCATTTAAGTACTTTATTGTTTGCTCCCACTCAAAATGGCTATCGACAATTAATTAAAGAAGGGATCCATACAGATCAAATAATCAATGTTGGCGATGTAATGTTTGATGCAACATTATATTACAATGAATATAATGCGACTAGAAAGACGATTGTTGATACCTTACAGTTAAATAAAAACACCTATTGCCTGGCAACCGTTCATCGGGCTGAAAATACCGATTGTAAGCATCGATTAGAGCATATTACAGATGCTCTAATCGAGCTTAGTGCCTCTCGCTTGATTATTTTCCCTGTACACCCACGCACGCGTGCTGCACTTATTAAATTTGAATTATTAAGTAAACTGGAGGCTCATATTAAGCTCGTTGAGCCTGTTGGTTTTCTCGATATGTTGGCGCTGGAACAACAGGCATGTTGCATTATTACAGACTCCGGTGGCGTACAAAAAGAAGCTTATTTTAATCGTGTGCCTTGTGTTACATTGCGAGATGAAACGGAATGGGTTGAGTTAGTTGATGCTGGTTGGAACCAATTATGTTCACCAGAACAACCATTTTCATTCTCAAACTTTGTTCTCGATGCGCATCAATTGACAGCACTTCAACACGATGCGTTCTATGGGGAAGGGAATGCCTCAGAAAAAATTGTTAGTGCCTTGTTGGAGGCTAATTTTTAATGTATATGAAATTTTTAAAGCAGTGTTTGTTTCCTTTCATACTGATTAAACAGCATTTTTCCCTGTTAAAAGGCGCTGTATTATCTGACATTTCTCAGCGCTACGCAGGCTCTGTTGCTGGCTTGTTTTGGGTCATTATATATCCCATTGTCTTATTTTTCATTTACTCAACGCTGTATTTGTTGATATTTCGTATCAAGCCAATGGATATGTCGACGAATGTCTATGTTGTTTATATCATGAGTGGTTTGTTACCGTTTCTTGGTTTTTCTGAAGCATTGTCAGCGGGAACAACGTCTCTTTCAAGTAAAAAATCGTTATTATTAAATACAATCTATCCTTCTGAGTTTATTCCGCTGCAGGCGGTTTTATCAAGTCATATGACGTTGTTTGTTGGCGTGTTTTTATTAATGATAGCGGATATAGTGCTGTTAAAATCATTATCGTGGACGGTACTGTTTATTCCCTATTTAATTATCCTGCAATTGATGTTCACTATTGGGTTAGTATGGGTGCTGTCTATTCTTAATTTAATTATTAAAGACATACAACAATCATTATCTTTTATTACGATGTTGCTGATGATCATGAGTCCCATTGCATATACACCGGCGATGGTGCCGTCTTCTTTAAAATTAATTCTTTATCTAAATCCATTTTCTTATTATGTGTGGTCTTATCAAGATCTATTCGTTCGCGGAATCTTGAGCCAAAACATTGTCATTGCGACGTGCATAAGCATCATTAGCTTTACATGTGGGTATGGTTTTTATACTAAATCAAAAAAGGTATTTTATGAGTTTGCATGAAGAAAATGCCCTTGTTTTTCAAAATGTTACCAAG
>CANJFK010000041.1 GCA_947473535.1 Legionellaceae bacterium
CTGGTTCTTTTTGTGAGCAGTTATCATCATGATCCTTTTTTTGTTTTAGACGATAAACTAGGTATCATAGATCAACTCGTTGGTCGATGACTGCTCTCAAAAATATCTACGTCAAACAGAGTGAGTGTTCACTCGATTTGAACCATCCCGAATTTCCCTGGCTTTCATGCTAGGCCCGATGATTTTCTTATATCGCAACATACACAATTCGACGTGGCTTCGTAGCCCATAATCATTTTCTTTTTGCCATGCGATACGCCCAACCTCTTCGAGTAAACGGATGTGTTGATCACGTTGGGTATCACCATCTTGGCTAATAACCGCATCTGATGGAGGCGGAATAACAATGCTCGCGTCTGGTTGTTTACTCAATATGGCGTTGGTGAGTTTAACGCTATCATAAGCGCCATCTCCCATAACCACGCTGAAGGAGTGCTCTATTTGATCCAGAAGATCCACGGCGGTGGTTGGATCGCCTTTTGAATTGTCAGTGATGTCATAGGCGATGATTTGATGCTTTTCGTCAATGACAATATGAAGCTTACGCCAAGTCCGCCGTGCGTTGACACCATGCTTGTCTTGATGCCATTCATCTTTTCCATAAACCTTCAGTCCAGTTGAATCAATAATAATGTGACTGCCCGGCTTAAGTGTTTGTGCAAGTGCGCTCAGCTCAAGATTGATACTACGTTTAGAGAGCGTTGAGTAATCGGGAACATTCAAATTCAGCCCCATCAAACGAACCAATGATCGAGCGAAACCTTCCGTCTGGCGCAGCGGTAAAGAACAAACCATGCGTAAAAATAGGCAAGTCTCGATCGCTAAATTAGCGTATTTCTGTGGACGACCCTTCATGCCAGTACACTTTGGGATCCAAGCCTGAATGGCCTCCTCTGTAAACCATACCGTAATATCGCCGCGTTTTCTCAACGCATCATTATATTTTGGCCAATTTTTTACTTTGTAAGCCGCTTTTTTAAATTTGTGGCGGTATTTATCGTTATGTTTGTTTGGCATGAGGCAGGCACGTGATGAAAATGATAGATACAATAACAGTAGTGGTGTTGTTTGTGCAAAATTATCACGGGTTTTTCAAAATCAGTCTATTTATGCAACAACGCCTTAGATAACGCATAATCGCTAAATTACCATATAACAATGCACCCTGCTCATTAACTTGATTATAAATATCATCGCTCATGACACGCTTGAGATCCGTGATTTCATTTACATACGTGTCAATACATGCTGCGATACTTATAAACCCTGATTCAGTTTCTGCTGGTTCATTTCCAAAGGATGTTAGATACACATCCTTAATGTTATCCGTATCAGCTGTCATAAAAAGTCCTTATACAATCATCCGTAAAAAATCAGACTGTATTATTATTGTAGACACAGACTTAAGATTTGTCCAACGTGATATGCATTAAAATCCCAACCAATTTTATTGCAGCACCAACCATAAGAATTACACTCCAGCCAGTGGTTGTTGTTGTGTAATACAGTGTATACCTCCACCACCAGCAAAAATATCGATTGCCGTAATTTGCGTGATTTTATATTCTGGGAGTAAACGGACAAATAAGTCATACGCTGTTTTGTCGTACGTTGGATATCCAAAAGCTGGCATAACAATCCCTTTATTTGCCAAGTAAAAGTTAATATATGATAAAGTTAGCCGCTCACCGTCAAGATACGTTGCGGGTGGCTGTTCGATGGTATAAACCTCTAGACGTCTTCCCTTTGCATCAGTTGTTGATTTTAAAAGTTCGAGATTCTCATGTAAAATGGAATAGTTAGGATCCTGCTTATCATTGGTAATTAACGCGAGTACTTTACCTGGTGCGATAAAGCATGCAAGCTCATCAATATGACCGTCCGTCTCGTCACCGATAAGACCTTTGTTTAACCATATTATTTTTTCACAATTTAAATAATCGCGCAGATT
Source organism: Legionellaceae bacterium (assembly GCA_947473535.1). GTDB lineage: Bacteria > Pseudomonadota > Gammaproteobacteria > Legionellales > Legionellaceae > CANJFK01. The sequence goes on from CANJFK010000041.1 coordinate 1,952, forward strand.
CTGTTCAATGCTCTGTTGTGTTAAATGGGGATTCCGATTTGCATTTAACAAGCATTCGCGGCTAGTTAATACGGTACCTTCTCCATCCACATGTATGGATCCGCCTTCCATTACAAATGGGGCTTTAAATGGTTTAGCCCCTGTGAAATTGATTACATTCAAAGCAATTTGATTGTCTAATTCATAATTCTGATAATTGCCACCCCATGCATTGTGAGTCCAATCTACCCCAGCCAATTCGCCTTGATTATTTAATAAAAAAGTAGGTCCTGTATCACGAACCCATGAGTCATTGATTTCCATTGACAATAGACGAATCTGGTTACCGCACATGGTGCTTGCTTCTTGCATCTCATCTGGGTTAACTAACATAGTCACAGGCTCATATTGCGATATCGCTTGAGCCACTTGTGCGAAAGCCATACGAGCTTTTTGCAAAGTAATATTAGCCCACGTTTCTTTGTGGCATGGCCAAGCCATCCAACATCCTTCATGTGGATGCCATTCAGCTGGCATCCAAAAACCTGCTTGCTTTGGTGTCATTTGATACCTAATACCTGTTAATTGTTATTATTAAGATAAGTGGATTGTGTAAATATACTGTGTAGTTCATTTATGTACAGTCGTTTTGTGTCATATGACAACCCACTACCAATCAATTGTTTTTCATACGATTGCAATAGTTTTGTAGTATCAAAGTGTGCAAGACTTAAAACATTTGTAACTGTGTCGCCACTAACGAGATCATTGATTTCAAACAAGCCATTCTCTGTTAATTTAACACGCATCGAATTGGTGTCACCAAATAAATTATGCAAATTACCTAGAATTTCTTGGTATGCCCCGACTAAAAAGAATGCAAGACTGTAAGGATTTTTTTCATCGTATGAGGGTAATAGCAATGTTTTCTTAATAGAGTCTCTGCCAGTGTATTCTTTTATAGTTCCATCCGAATCGCAGGTTAAATCTTGCAAAATACTATGCATATCGAGTTTTTCTGTGAGATGCGAAATTGGTGCTATAGGAAAAATCTGGCCTATGGCCCATGCATCTGGAATGGATTGAAAAAAAGACAGGTTGCAGAAAATTTTAGAAGCCAAGCGTTCATTTATAATGGCCAAGAGTTCATAATCGCTTTGGTTGTTTTCATCCAGAGAGAGTCTGATTTCAAGACATATTGTGGAATATAATTCTTCAATTTTAGATTTTTCAATGAGACTAATGACACCATGTTTAAACATAGAGTCCGCTTCATTTAATGCGGATTCGGCATAATGATATAATTCAGTGGGTGAATTATTCTTCGTAACTTGATAGGCATCTAGTATATCACGAATAATATGTGATTCATGAGGTTCGGCCACAGAGGGCATGGAATTTTTTTTCACAACCTCTACATCGGTTATGTTTGTAACTAAAACGGCATGGTGTGCTGTCAATGCGCGGCCAGATTCAGAAATAATATTGGGTTCTGGCAACTGTGCCTCTTGGCATAAGTCACGTACCGCCAGTAAAATATGGGTTGCATATTCTTTTAAAGTGTAATTAATGGAACAGCCAGTGTTGGTTCTAGTGCCCTCATAATCAACGCCTAACCCACCGCCGACATCAATCGTATTTATAGGTACATTCAAGCCGCGTAATTCGACATAATACCGAGCTACTTCTTTCATACTATTACGGATGTCGTAAATATTTGCAATTTGTGAACCAAGATGGCAGTGTATCAATTGCAGGCAATCCAAGGCATCATGCTGTTTAAGTTGATATACTAAATCCAGTACTTGCTCAGCATTTAAGCCAAATTTAGACTTTGCTCCACCAGTATTCTCCCACTTTCCTGCACATTTGGTCGTCAACCGTATTCGCACTCCGATATTGGGTTTAATCTGCAAACGTTTTGCTTCACGCAAAATTATATCTAACTCAGATCGCTTTTCGATAATAATAAAAACTTCGTGCCCCATTTGTTGTGCAATAAAGGCTGCACGAATGTAACAACTATCTTTATATCCATTACAAACGATGGTAGATGCGTTTTGTCCTAGCAGACCAATAACAGCCATTAGTTCGGGTTTGCTGCCCGCTTCCAAACCGATCGGGTTATTTGGAGCGTTTAATAATTCGCGAACCACACAATACTCTTGATTAACTTTGATAGGATAAACCAGCCTGTAATTGCCTTTATAATTTGTTTCCTCAATAGCCTGTGCAAAAGCCTCGTAAATTTTAAACACCCGATCTTGAAGAATATCTGTGAAACGGATCAGTAAAGGTAATTGCAAGCCGGCTTGACTAGCAGCATGAATAATAGACTTTAATTCAACACCTTTTTCTCCACGACTCCTACTGACCTCTATGTTTCCTTGAGAATTGACTTGAAAATACCCCTCCCCCCAGTGATCAATATTATACAAATTATCTTTAGTTTCAGTGTTATTATTCATGAGTGGGTTTCCATCGTTATCTTTATTAAAGAACTAGTTCATGATAGGTTTTAGGTTGCCTTTGCTTTGCAAAAGGGAACAATCGACCCCATAGGGCGCGTTGATTAAAATCCAGCTCCGCAACCAGTACAGCAGGCTCATTACGTGGAGCTTGTACCAAAATTTCCCCCATGGGGTTACTGATAAAACTCCCACCATAAAACTCCAGACCATCTTCCGTACCAATACGATTCACCGCAACAACAAAGTTGTTAGACATGATTCCCTGAGCAACCATTACAGTTTGCCACATAGGATGGCTATCAAAACCGGGTGCTGTAGGTTCTTCACCAATAGCTGTGGGATAAACTAAAATTTCGGTTTCTTTTAGACCATAAATACGGGATACCTCTGGAAACCACTGATCATAGCAGGTAGGCAATCCCAGTTTATGGCCTGCAATTGTATGGACAGGATAATTGGAGTCACCAGGCTTGAAATAATGGTCTTCATGGTATTTCTCCCCGCTAGGGATATGTTGCTTGCGAGTGATGGCAATTAATTTTCCGGTATGATCATAGGCTACAGCCGTATTAAAACCAGCTGTTTCAAATAAAGATGCCGTAATGCAGATATGATTTTTTTTTGCGCACTCACCAACGAATTGTGCGGTTGGGCCAGTGTGAATATCTTCCATGTAGGGCGTTGGATCAATATCAGGACGGGTGCAAAAATAGGGAGACAATGTTAATTCCTGCAAGCAAACCAGTTCCGCGCCTTGTTTAGCTGCATTGAAAATGCCTTCAGCTAAACATTCCTGGTGTTCACGCAAATTTTCATTCCATCGTTCTTGTACTAAACCTACTTTCAAACAGCTTGGATTCATGACGCAATACCCGTTACCAATCAAATCGCGCCATTCTATTCGGTTCTGCAAAAAAGTCCAGCTATTGACTGGAATTAAATGGCCCATGACATACTAAAATGGTCTGGATTTTCCGCCCGCTATACACTAACATACATATAATCTATAAACATGCTAAAGTGAAAACATTTGCTAAAACATCATAAGTACCGAATTAACAATAATTTATGATATAGCAAAGCCAATGACGTTTGCTGAGATTCGCTGCGTGTTCAATCAAATCGAACCATCCAGAAAACCCAACCGAGCCAATAGTATGACTAACAAAATTGAGGGGCAACTTGAATCACAGGTTCTCAAAATATCAATAGCAGCTACTTTTCTGCTTGCAATAGCAGGTGTTTTATTTGGATTGCTATCTGGTTCATTGGCTATCGTATTTGATGGCATGTTTAATATGGTTGACACTGCCATGTCAATCCTCGCCCTCCTAGTAACACGTCTTTTAACAAGCGAAGGGAGTCGCCGATTCCAATACGGCTATTGGCACATCGAACCCATGGTACTTGTTTTAAATGGAAGTATTCTTATTTTACTTTGTGCCTATGCGTTAATTAATGCAATTGGAAGTTTGTTGTCTGGTGGGCGTGAGTTAAACTTTGACGAAGCCTTTATTTTTGCTTTCTTAATGTCCGTATTATCGATAGTCATGTATGTTTATATACGACAAAAAAACCTTAAAATTCAATCTGAGTTTTTACGGCTTGATATCCAAAGCTGGCTAATATCCGCATCCATTTCTTCCTCGCTCTTAGTTGCATTTGGTATTGCTACTTTTATGGAAGGAACGCGTTACAATGATTTGACCCCATATGTAGATCCGTTAATTTTAATGGCTATTACAGCCGGTTTGATTTTTGTTCCTATGGCTGCGATACGTGATGCAATGCGTGATATCTTTCTGATCGCACCATTTTGTCTTGATGAAAAAATACGACGATTTTTAGACGAGTTAACGGTTAGAAAAGGATTTAAAACCTACTCAAGCTATGTTGCTAAGATAGGAAGAGCGCAATTTATTGAAATACATATTGTAGTGCCCTCAGGTTACCCCATCTCAGGCATTGAGGCATTAGATGAAATACGTAGCGAAATATTGGAGGTCATGGGAGATGGTGGCCTACACCTTTGGTTAACAGTCTCTTTCACAGCTAATGAACGCTGGACTTAGCCAGATGGAAGTCTAATAGGAAGTGTAATCCTACTAAACGACCGGGCTTACCTTGTTATGCAAAAAGCATCCCTGCGCACCTACGTGAAAAAGGATTAACGGCAGCAAGTGATTTCAACTAATAGTGCAAATTCCTAGTTTGAAGCGAGCCGGTTTTCATTTTAAACTACTGTAATCATCCTAATCTACATTCGTCGCAATGGACTTATTAACATGCTTCCATCTGTTGTCGCGCCTAATTTTATTTCCAGCAACCTATGGTAATCCTCGACAGCAATGCCAGTTTTACCATTTACATCAGGCAGATCGTCCATAGCCAATTTTAAGGCAACTTGATAGTCGGCATGAATCTGTTTCTGAATCCCATCATATTTATCAGGCGATTCTTCTTTTATCCTTTGCATGGCAGCATTGCACTGTTCTTCTGCTGTTTTTGCCTCATCAATACTTGCTGTAAGCCTTAAAGACTCATCGTCCCGGATAAATTTAGCAGCCGATGACACAGCAGCAACAGTAGGGCGCTCTTTTATTACCATAGAGGCCAAACTTAAAGCAAATGCATTATAGCCGCAATTACCATCGCCTAAAGTGCTTTTTTTGGAGCCATCAATGCTGGCACTCCAGTGTGTGTTTTGATCATTAACTAGGCATTGTTTCCTAGCTCATAAAATGAACATGTCGGAATGATTGGTTAAGAGCTGTGGTATCCTTGGCGGCATTATTAATACCTTAATTTTGTGACCAAGTCATGCCCAATAAATAC
>CANJFK010000042.1 GCA_947473535.1 Legionellaceae bacterium
AGCTACCTTTATGCCGAAGCCATTAGTTGGTGATAATGGTAGTGGTATGCATTGCCATCAATCGTTAGTTAAAGATGGTGTTAATTTGTTTTCTGGTGATCAGTATGCCGGTTTATCGGAAACGGCTCTTTATTATATTGGTGGTATCATTAAACATGCTCGAGCATTAAATGCCTTCACCAATCCAGGAACAAATAGCTACAAACGTTTGGTGCCTGGCTTTGAGGCGCCTGTTTTGCTTGCTTATTCAGCGCGCAATCGTTCAGCGGCCATTCGTATACCGCACGTAAATAACCCTAAAGCTCGGCGGATTGAAGTGCGTTTCCCTGATCCGACAGCAAATCCATATCTAGCGTTTGCCGCGATGATGATGGCCGGGTTAGATGGTATTCAAAAGAAAATTCATCCAGGTCAGCCAATCGATAAAGATTTATATGATTTACCACCAGAAGAATTGATGGATGTACCAACCGTTGCCGAATCGTTGGAACAGGCCGTTGAGCACTTGGAACGTGACCATGAGTTTCTATTGCAAGGTGATGTGTTCAGTAAAGACTTCATTAATAGCTGTATCACATTGCGAAAGGCCGATATTATGCAAGTTCGCAGTTTAGTTCACCCGTATGAGTTTGAGCTGTATTATAGTAATTAATCTATTGCTCAACACCATCATTTGACTGCTGTTCGAATGGTGGTGTTGATTTTTTTTGAAATGTATACCTTTTGTTCCTACCCCTTGAAATTGTCTATCGCAAGCCTCATATAAACAGTACTATTTTTTTTTAACAGACCCGGAGATTTATCAATGGCAAGTAAACAACAAACTATGGGCTTCCAAACGGAAGTCAAGCAAATGCTGCATCTTGTTGTGCATTCACTTTATAGCAATAAAGAAATATTTTTACGTGAATTAATATCGAATGCCTCCGATGCATTGGATAAGTTACGTTTTCTGTCACTCGCCAATGCCGCGCTTTATGAAAACGACTCGGATCTGAAGATCTCAATCGAGTTTAATGAAAAATTAAAAACGTTAACTATTTCTGATAATGGGATTGGTTTAAACTGGGATGAAGCCGTTGACAATTTAGGCACCATTGCAAAATCAGGAACCAAAGAGTTTATCAGTCATTTATCGGGAGAAAACGCAAAAGACTCTCAATTGATTGGTCAGTTTGGTGTTGGTTTTTATTCGGCGTTTATTGTCGCAGACAAAGTTGTCGTGAAAAGCCGCCGTGCTGGACTTCCGCCGGAAGACGGTATTGTATGGGAATCTGCGGGCGAAGGTGAATTTACAATTGGTTCCGCCAAGAAAAAAGAGCGGGGTACACAAATTACCTTGCATTTAAAAGATGATGCAGCGGAATTTTTAAGCGATTGGCGCTTGCGCAGCATTATTAGTAAATACTCAGATCATATTTCTTGGCCTATTGTTATGAAAAAGCATGTAGAAGATGATAAAAAACAAGATGCTGAATTTGAAACAGTGAATAAAGCGACAGCGTTATGGACAATGCAAAAGGCAGACATTACTGATGAAGAATACAAAGCATTGTATAAGCATATTTCACATGATTACCAGGACCCACTCATATGGTCGCATAATCACGTGGAAGGTAAACACGACTATATTAGTCTGCTTTATATTCCAGGGCATGCACCATATGATATGTGGCAACAGGAAACGAAGCATGGGTTAAAACTTTATGTAAAACGTGTTTTTATTATGGATGATGCGGCTCAATTTTTACCACGCTATTTACGTTTTGTGAAAGGTGTTGTTGATGCGAGTGATTTACCCTTAAATATCTCCAGAGAGATACTTCAAGATAACAAACAAATTGATAATATTCGTGCGGCATGTACTAAACGCGTACTATCGATGCTGGAAAAAATGAACACGCAAGATGCTGAAACATATCAACGCTTTTGGGATGAATTTGGCTTGGTTTTGAAAGAAGGACCCGTTGAAGATGCGTCAAACAAAGACGTTATATCAAAATTACTTCGTTTTACAACAACCAAGAGTGAATCTGAAAAGCAAACTGTTTCACTAAATGATTATATTGCTCGCATGCAAGATGGGCAGGATAAAATTTATTATATTACTGCATCAACTTATAATGCCGCTAAACATAGTCCTCACTTGGAAATTTTTAATAAAAAAGGCATTGAGGTGTTATTATTAAACGACCGAATTGATGAGTGGTTAGTTAGTTACTTAAATGAGTATGAAGGAAAAAAACTTCAATCAATCAGCAAAGGTAAAGTTGATATAGATAGTGATGAGCAGGAAGTAAAGGCACAAGAAGAATCGATGGCGCCGATGTTAAAGCAGGTGAAGGCCGTGTTGGAAGATCGTGTGAAGGATGTACAACTCACGAATCGGCTGACTGACTCGCCAGCATGCATTGTTGCTGATGAGCAAGATATGGGGCTTGAAATGCAGCGTATTTTACAAGCGGCAGGGCAGAAAATGCCAGAAAGTAAACCCATATTTGAAATCAATCCGGATCACGCATTGATTAAACGATTGCATGGCATTGAAGATGATGTACGCTTTGAGCAGTGGGTTGTTGTTCTATTTGAACAAGCAGTGCTTGCTGAAGGTGGGCAATTAGATAACCCGGCTGATTTTGTAAATCGTGTTAATCAATTGTTAATTGAGTCGTAAGTAGTCGCTTTCCTACCTATCCGGGTTGCCACTTACCCATCTGCGTTCAGGTGGGTTATAAAAAAGCCCTGTCAGTGCACAAACTGACAGGGCTTTTTTTTTGCGTTAACTTAGGGACTGTTGACAGTTCATCATGAAGCCCAACATCCCACGACTTGTTCGCTGGATCCAGTGATCCTGCTTAATGCACAGAAACAGATCGAGATGGACCCCGCGAACAAGTCGTGGGCCATCGAAGTCTGAATTGTCAACAAGTCCCTAAGTGTATTACTTAGCGGCTTTCCTTTCTTTCTCTTTGGCAATCACTGTTTCAGCTACGTTGTTTGGGCAAGCAGAGTAGTGAGAGAACTCCATTGAGAATTGACCACGACCAGAGGTCATGGTGCGCAAGGTGCTGATGTAACCAAACATTTCTGAAAGAGGAACATCGGCTTTAATACGTACGCCAGTTACGTTGGCTTCTTGGCCTGAGATCATGCCGCGACGACGGTTCAAGTCACCAATAACATCACCTACATGATCTTCTGGACTATAAACGTCAACTTTCATGATTGGCTCAAGCAGTTGTGGACCGGCTTTTGGTATAGACTGACGAAAAGCGCCTTTTGCAGCTATTTCAAATGCAATTGCCGAGGAGTCAACGGCATGGAAAGCACCGTCATGCAGGTTAATGCCAACATCCAATACGGGGAAACCCGCCAAGGTGCCGGCACTCATCATTGAGCGAAAACCTTTTTCAATTGCTGGGTGGAATTCTTTAGGAACGCTACCGCCCACGCAGGATGTTGAGAAGATGAATCCAGTGCCTGGCTCGCCTGGTGTAATGCTGTAGTCAATCCTACCGTATTGACCAGAACCACCTGATTGTTTCTTGTGGGTATAGCTGTCTTCGATCGATTTGGTGATGGTTTCGCGGTAAGCAACCTGTGGTTGGCCTACTATCAATTCAACGCCGTAGGTACGCTTCAGAATGTCCACTTTAATATCAAGGTGTAATTCACCCATACCCCGAAGGATAGTCTCACCTGAATCAATATCAGTTTCAACACGGAACGTTGGGTCCTCTGCAACCATTTTACCGATGGCAATACTCATTTTTTCGGTCGAGCTTTTATCTTTTGGCGTTACCGAAATAGAGATTACTGGCTCAGGAAAAACCATCGCTTCAAGTGTGCATTCGTGTTTTGGATCGCAAAGGGTGTGACCGGTCTGAACGTTTTTCATGCCTACGATAGCGATAATGTCGCCTGCTTCAGCACTGTGCAGTTCATTACGCTCATTCGCCTGCATTTCAACCATACGGCCGACACGCTCAGACTTACCGGTAAACGAGTTAAGAATGGTATCGCCTTTGTTTAGTTTTCCGGAGTATATACGTACGAATGTTAGCGCACCAAAACGGTCATCCATGATTTTGAATGCTAAGGCGCGGAATGGCTCATCAGCAGAAACAATAGCAAATTTACCGTTTGGCTTACCTTCTTCATCAGTCAAAGGCTGTGGATTAACTTCGTGCGGAGCAGGTAAATATTCAACAACAGCGTCCAGTAATAGTTGCATTCCTTTGTTTTTAAAGGCTGAACCGCAATAGGTTGGGAAGAAGGCTAATTCGAGCGTACCTTTACGTATACAGCGTTTAATGTCTTCTATTGACGGTTGCTCACCTTCTAGGAAGGCCATCAGTAAATCATCATCCATTTCAACTGCAGTTTCAACTAATTGAGCGCGGTACATTTCAACATCGTCAAGCATATTGGCTGGCACGTCAGTAATGGTGAAATTTTCTGGCTGGCCAGTTTCATCCCAAACATACGCTTGACGGCTTAATAAATCGACAACCCCTACGAACTCATCTTCAACGCCGATTGGTAAGGTCATAATTAATGGGTTAGCACCCAATACTTTCTTCACTTGTTCGGTCACTTTCAAGAAATCAGCACCGATACGGTCAAGTTTGTTTACGAAAATCAAACGAGATACTTTTGAATCATTCGCATAACGCCAGTTGGTTTCTGACTGAGGCTCTACGCCGCCAGAACCACAAAATACGCCGATGCCGCCATCGAGCACCTTCAGTGAACGATACACTTCCACCGTGAAGTCAACGTGTCCTGGTGTATCGATAACGTTGAAACGAGTACCTTTCCAGTAACAACTAATCGCTGCTGACTGGATGGTAATGCCGCGTTCAGCTTCCTGTGGCATAAAGTCGGTTGTTGATTCACCTGCGTGAACTTCACCCATTTGGTGGATCATACCGGTGAGCTTAAGAATACGCTCGGTAGTGGTTGTTTTTCCGGCATCTACGTGAGCGAAGATACCAATGTTTCTGTAAAGATTTAAATCAGTCATATGAATCTCTATAAGCTGGATTGAAAATAGTGCTGCAGTATACAGTATTTTATCCGGATTGGCAGCAGATCTAATATAACGTCAGGATAAACGCATCTTAAATTACAGCCTTGTTCATCGTTTCGACTAAATCATCGAAAAATGACTTCCCCGCGAAGGCGGGGATCCATCTCTGCAACACGCTGGGAGCCAGTGTAGAAATGGATTCCTGCCTTCGCGAGAAAGACAACGTGGCTGAAACGCCGTAATCCGGGGGGGGACTTCTAATCTCCCGGATTACGGTACTATGGTTGCGAGCGATCGCAGCGACAGAACCCGCCAATCACCTATCCTTAATTACTTATTGGGAAAAGATACGAAATGCTGAGCAACAAAGACACCGCCTGATTTGTTTTTGTTTTTGTTCGAGTCTCGACATCGGCTGAGCCCGGCACGTCAACTAGATTATTGACCGAGCTTTTCCCCAAGTAGTTATAAACCAGCTCACTGGAAAAAAACCAGTTTTTCTTCAACTGATAATTCGCCCCGACGCCAACATTATAACCCGTGAGATATTGATTATCATTTAATGCAGTTGCGTACGTAGCACTAGTACCAGTAATCAGATTTGTTCGAGTTCGAAGAACGTTGTAGTTAACGTCTACATTTGCAAAACTGATCCCTGCTTCTAAAAAAGGTAGTAAGTGTGGATATATTTCATACCCTAATACCGCATCAATATTATAAATAGGTTTGATGGTGAACGTGTCAACATCTACCCCGCCCAATAATAGAGGTCCCGCTGTTGCAGAAAAAGGAGCGACCACGTCATGTTGTAATGGCGTATAATAAATTGAAGCCTTTGCTCCCAGGTACATATTTTGATTAAAATAATTGCCATAACCTATATGTCCGTCAAACAAAACAGCAGAATCCGTAAATTGAATACTCCTATTGTACGCGGGGGTAGGGAGGGCATGTGCAACTGAGAAAGAGTCTTTAGCAATTAACGTAGTATATCCAGTACCGAGACCGGCATAAAATCCAGCCAAATTATAATCCTGCGAGTCAGCACCCATTGTTCCAGCGTAAACCCCCATCGTTCCTATACTTAAAACCATCACAGAAAATACTTTATTTAACACAACGATCCCCCTGATAAAATAACGCCGCCCACTACATAACTATGATTTGGTAGGCTACCTTTATTTTATTTAGTTAGCAATCTGATACTGCAGGGCAAACGCATCTTGTAGCGAGTTACGAATTTGATGTATAGCGTATCACGCCCGGTTCTGAGCGCTGCTGAGGGGGAGGTTCCATCGGTCGATTCACCCATTACAATCCATCACTATGAAAATTTATAGACACCTTCTAATGCATATGACTGTTGATTGCTCTTAAACTAATTCCATTGTTCACTATGATGCAGTTTTGACTAGAAAAATCGCGCCGTATTTCCGCGCGCACATCTAAACCCTTGAGACGTCAGTAATTAATCGCAGTAGATACAATTTCCCTGTTGTCCCCGTGAAAGCGGGGACTGAATGGTTTTAACGAAATTAATAGTTCAATTCCGTTTTAAATAGGATCATTAGCATTTTTTGTCCCTAGAATAGGGCGTGTTATTACTAATGATGCCCCCTGTTAAACGTGGTTCCATAATACTTATGTATCGCAGTACCCCATGTTTTGCTAGACATATCAGGCCAGTGATCTTTATCGAAGCCTGGGGAGTTTTTTAGTTGTTCTTTATCAATTGAAATAGTAAAGCAATCATTGACATTATCATAAGAGAAAATATCCCATGGTAAAGCAAATAATTTATCGCCTAAACCCAAAAAACCACCATAGGACAGAACAACATAAGCTACTTGTCCTTGTAATTTGTCGAGCATAACTGCTTCAATTTTCCCAAGGTTTTCGCCTTGAAAATTTTTTACATCAACACCTACGATTACTGATGTTGATAATCCTGCCACATACGTTGCTCAAACAAATGTAGCTGGTACCAATGGTGTCTTTAATATAGGCACGGATGGTGCGTGGACATATACTGCTAATAGTGCGTTTGATAATTTGAACGCAGGTCAAAGTGTTAGTGATCAATTTAATGTTACGAGTGCCGATGGTACGGCAACGACTGTTCAAGTGACCATCAATGGTACTAATGATGCTGCTG
>CANJFK010000043.1 GCA_947473535.1 Legionellaceae bacterium
ACATAAACCTGGTGTGAGTCAGGTGTTAACGGTGCGTGAGCATTGCCGTTTTGAGTTGCATCGCGCGCCAGACTCGCCCTCATTGGATGTTTTATTACGGCGCTTTTCGTTGTTGGATTTCGGCGATGTGCCATGTAATCTCTTATCAGCAGGCTTGCTGAGGCGAGTTGGGCTATTGCGTTTATTTATGTCAAATGCACCTCTTTGGCTATTAGATGAACCATTGGTTGCATTGGACCAAGACGCGTTAGACATGATGATGATTTGTATAAAGGAACATCTGAAGAATGGCGGTCAGATTGTACTAACGTCACATCAACCGTTGCCTTTGCGTGGTGAAAATTGCCAGGTGTATTGTTTATGATAAATCTCTTCAGACTCTTTAAATTCCAATTATCAAGAGAAATACGGCTGAATTTGCGACAATTTCGATTAATTATTAATTCGTGCTTGTTTTTTTTGATGATCATGATTTTTTTCCCGTTAACGATGCCGCCTGATGTTGCGCTGTTGCGCACAATAGCGCCTGGTCTGGTCTGGATTGCCGTGTTATTGTCATTATTTTTGTCTGCTGAGCGTTTGTTTCAGCAAGATTATGATGATGGCGTGATTGAGCAATGGTTAGTATCAGGCTATCCCATTAGTGTGTTCGTGGGTGCAAAAATAGTGGTTCATTGGGTGTTGAATTTATTGCCTATGTTGATGTTTTGTCCCGTCCTGGCTATTATTTTTGCACTTGGTGGGTATGAAACCGTGATGTTAATGTTGAGTCTTTTGTGTGGAACGCCAGCAATCCTTGCGCTCTGTGCATTAGCCGCGGCCTTTAGTACGAGTTTAAAACAAAAAGGATTATTAATGGCGCTGATTTTATTGCCGTTGACCATACCTGTGATGATTTTTGGCAGTGGTACGTTACTCGCGGCCATGCAAGGATTGTCTGTTCACGGTTATTTAGCGTTGTTGTTGGCCATGTCATTAATCACCGTTGTTTTTTTGCCTTTTGCGATTGCTGGCGTGATTCGGATTAATCTGGTGGATTGAAGACATCAAACCATGCTAAAATGCCCCTCTTTTTCTGACCTAATTGTTCCCTATGTGGAAATTATTCTATCAATTGGCCGCGCCGAAGCTGTTCTATCGTTTATCAGGCAAATGGATCCCATGGCTTGCCGTGAGCGCCTTTTTTGTCTTAACGGTTGGCATTGTTTGGGGCTTGGTTTTCGCGCCGTCTGATTACCAGCAAGGTGATGCGTTCCGCATTATCTATGTGCACGTGCCGTGTGCTTTTTTGTCGATGGCGCTCTTTGCTTGGATGGGTTTTCTTGCCCTGTTATTACTGGTCTGGCGGATTAAAATGGCCGGTATTATGCTGAGTATGTGCGCACAAACCGGTGCTTGCATGACCTTTTTGGCGTTGATTACAGGTAGTATTTGGGGGAAACCCATGTGGGGAACATGGTGGGTTTGGGACGCGCGCTTGACCTCCGAATTAATTTTATTGTTTCTTTATGGTGCTATTCTTGCCGTGGGTAATGCGTATCAAAATAAAGAGCAAGGTGATAAAATTGTTGCTATTTTAACCCTTGTTGGTTTGGTCGATTTGCCGATTATTCATTATTCAGTGTATTGGTGGAATACGTTGCATCAAGGATCAACGTTATCGGTTTTTGCCAAGCCTAAAATTGCCGCCAGCATGATGTATCCTTTGATAGTCACGTTGGTTGGTTTTTCTCTTTATTGTTTGTTGATTATTGTGTTGAAGGCACGCAATGAATTGCTGCTGCGGGAGCGTCGTCAACATTGGGTTCGGGCAGTCGTTGGAGATGAGGTATGAATTTATTTCTGCATTGGTTCGCGATGAATGGTTACGCAAACTATATCTGGCCGGCCTACGGCTTGGTTGGTGGCGTATTAATCTTGAATCTATTTCATATTAAATGGCAAAATATACGCTCGCGAAAACTATTGCAACACTGGTTTAATCGAACATGAATGCAGTCCGCAAACGTAAAATGCTTATTCTGTTGATGATGGTTACGGTAATTGGCATCGCAGCGGGGCTTACTTTGTATGCTTTACGTCAAAATATAAGTTTGTTTTATACGCCTAGTCAAATTGCGACGGGGAAGGCGCCCGTGCATCAATATATTCGCGCAGGTGGTGTTGTTGTGCCCGGAAGTATTTTACGAGGGGCGCATGACTTATCGATTCGCTTTAAAATCACGGATTATCAACACACGGTCGATGTAGTGTACCAAGGCATATTACCTGATCTCTTTCGTGAGGGGCAAGGCATTGTAGCTCAAGGTCAACTAATTGATAATAAAGAATTTCAGGCAAAAGAAGTGCTGGCCAAACACGATGAAAATTACATGCCTCCCGAAGTAAAAGATGCATTAAACAAAGCGAAGAGGCCAGGATGATTGCAGAAATAGGTTTGTTTTCTCTCGTGTTGGCTTTATTTTTTTCAATGTTGCTTGTCGTTGTACCAACGCTTGGTTTGTGGTGGAAAAAGCCGCATTGGCAACGTGCATCTACGGTTTATGTTGTTGGACAATTCGTGTTTATCACCTTGGCTTATTGCTGTTTGACCCTGTGTTTTCTGCGCGATGATTTCACTGTGGTTTATGTGCTGACTAATTCTAGCTTATCACTACCCTGGTTTTATAAATTATGTGCCGTTTGGGGTGGGCATGAAGGTTCGATGTTGTTATGGGTGGCTATTTTAAGTCTCTGGATGCTCGCCGTCACCGTGTTTAGTCGAACGCTAGATGACGCGATCCGCGTGCGGGTTCTGGTTGTTCTCGGTGGACTGAGCATTGGTTTTATCCTGTTTTTGCTCATGACATCCAATCCGTTTACACGCCAATTTCAACTATTAGATAGCCCAGGGCGCGATTTGAACCCGTTGTTGCAAGATCCTGGATTTTTATTTCATCCGCCCATGCTCTATATGGGTTATGTTGGATTTTCTGTGGCCTTTGCCTTTGCAATAGCAGCGCTTTGGATAGGGCGGGTTGAAACAGCGTGGGCGAAGTGGACCAGACCTTGGACGCTTGCGGCCTGGTGTTGTTTGACGGCTGGGATTACGTTAGGTAGTTGGTGGGCTTATCGTGAGTTAGGCTGGGGAGGCTGGTGGTTTTGGGATCCGGTTGAAAATGCGTCATTCATGCCGTGGTTGGTTGGAACGGCATTGATCCACTCGCTTGCTGTCAGCGAGCAGCGCCAGCAATTTATAGCCTGGACGTTGCTTTTGGCCATTAGTGCTTTTTCGTTGAGTTTAGTGGGTACTTTTTTGGTGCGGTCAGGTGTTTTAACATCGGTGCATGCGTTTGCGGTTGATCCACAACGTGGTTTGTATATTTTGATGTTTTTATGCGTGGTGATTGGTGGTTCGTTACTCTTGTTTACATTTCGGGCACAAACCATCCAACGTCGAGATAATCCGGCACCTGTTTCGCGCGAGAGTGCCTTGTTACTGAATAATGTTTTTCTCGCTGTTGCGATGTTGACTGTATTGATGGGGACGGTTTATCCCTTGCTCATTGATGGTCTTGGTTTAGGTAAGTTGTCGGTTGGCGCGCCTTATTTTAATGCGGTGTTTATTCCGCTCATGATTCCCTTATTATTGTTGATGGGTATTGGTGTACATTTGCATTGGCAACGGGATAGTTTTAAACGAGTCCTTACGAAGTTAAGCGGTGTGATCGGACTAAGTATATGTTTACCGCTGGTATTACTTATGCTGTTAGAACATCAGATCAACGGCTCAGTATGGTTGGGTTTAATGTTAGCGTGTTGGATTATCTTAAGTACACTCAAAGCGCTACAGAATAGATTAAAGCAGCGCGGTGTGCGTGGTCTAAGCCTCGCTTTTTGTGGCATGGTGATTGCGCATTGGGGTGTTGCGTTCAGCGTGATTGGTATTGCGGTTTCAACTGGATACGGCGTTCAAGACGATGTGAGAATGTCTCCGGGTCAACACGCGATGCTTGCGGGTTATCGTATTGAATTTATGAGTGAAGCAACTTTATCAGGCCCAAATTATCACGGGAGCAGGGCGCGTTTCATGGTCAGCTCCCGCGATCAAAATAGCATCATCTATCCGGAGAAACGGATCTATAATGTGGGTGAAATGCCCATGACGGAGTCGGCCATTGATGTGACCCCTTTTCGTGATATTTATATCGCATTAGGTGAGCCACTTGGCGAGACAGCTTGGTCCGTGCGCTTGTATTATAAGCCTTTTATACGGTGGATTTGGTGGGGTGGTTTCATGATGTTAGCGGGTGGATTATTCGCCTTGGCTGATCGACGCTATTACGCCTCGCGGACTAAACAACCGATGTGCACGCGTGGAGCAATTTGATGAAAATGATATTTTTACGGCTCATTCCACTGATTTTATTTGTCCTGTTAGTTAGTTTTTTTTGGCGAGGTTTGTCATTGGATCCGCAAGATTTACCTTCTGTTCAACTGGGCAAGCAACTGCCTTTGTTTCAATTGCCAGTATTAGGCGATCAAACGGCGCCGTTTACCCCGGCTACCATGCGTGGTCAGGTCGTTATCTTGAATATCTGGGCGAGCTGGTGTGCTGCGTGTGCAGACGAGCAGGTTTTTTTGCTGCAGTTGGCGCGTGAAGGAATGCCAATTTATGGCATTAATTACAAAGATAATCGTCACGACGCATTAAAATGGTTATCCGAGTGGGGCAACCCTTATCAAATGATAGGTGTTGATACGTCTGGTCGGGTCGCCATTGATTTGGGTGTTTATGGTGCGCCGGAAACGTTTTTGATTGATAAGGAAGGGACGATTCGTTACCGTCACGCTGGCGCATTGAGTGCAGCGGTTTGGCAGCAAGCGTTTGTGCCACGGATTCAGCAATTGGAGGGGGCATAAATGAATGGTTTTTGCATCACCACCTTGATTCCGTTTGCCTCGAAGAGCATGGCACGAAATGGATTTAGACTAATTGTTGCCTTCACCCTGCTTTTTTTCATAGCAACAACCGTTTCGGCCAATACGCTCTACCCGTTAGATACACCAAAGCAAGACGCACAATTTAGCCACTTACTGCGTTCTTTACGCTGCCTTGTTTGTCAAAATCAGGATTTAGCTGATTCAAACGCGGGTTTAGCTAACGATTTACGTAATGAAGTATACAATCTGGTGAAAGATGGGCAAACCGATGATGAAATTATTCATTATTTAACCGCACGTTATGGTGATTTTATTTTATTTGAACCACCTGTCAAAGCCATTACGGCATTGCTATGGTTTGGTCCAGCTTTGTTTATGGTATTGGGGTTGCTGATTTTTTGGCGGACTTGTCTGAGGCAAACAGCATGATGAGTGAATGGTGTTTGTACCTTGGTTTTATGATTCTTTTACTGACTGCTTTGGTGATTGCACTTTATCCACTCCGACAGCATAGGATAGGGGTTATACTGCTGGTACCTTTGTTTACGATTGTCATTGGTGTAGCCTATTGGTATTGGGGGACGTGGCTTGATTGGCGACTTTATTTGAAGCAAACCATTCAGCAGCAGCAAGTGCACGCTTTATTGCAAACAATCCATGGTTCTGATGAATTAATTAACAAGCTTAAGGCACGCTTGAACGAGAAGCCTAAAAGCGCACGTGGCTGGTATTTGTTAGGTCGACTATACGCCAGCCAGAATCAATGGCAACAAGCGAATGACGCATTTGCAACGGCTCATCGGCTGAAACCATCAGATGAACAGGTAACGGTAAATTATATACAAAGTTTATGGCAATTAAATCACCAGGAATATAATAATACCATTCGCGATTTGTTGAAAGCGCTGGTGAAAGGCAATCCCAACCAACCTGACGCATTGGCGATGTTGGCGATGGATGCATACATGAGTCAGGTATACCAGCAAGCGATTGATTATTGGCAGAGGTTGCTTCTGCTCGCGCCGCCACAGTCAGAAGAAGCACAAGCTATCCGTAAGGCCATTGCGAAAGCTCAGCAGAATATTTGATGAAATAACGGTGACGTTTCACATCAAAGTGTCCAATCAGAAATGGGAATTTCTTTGTCTTGGTTTTGGATAAATAGATCTAACATGCCATGAAAATCATTGCCATATTTTTTAATAAACGCTTGTTGCCAAACACTGCCGTTTTGTTGCGAAGCTACTCGACGATCAACAATATCAAGGTAATATTTTGAATCAGTTGCTGTAATCCCTAGGTGAAGTAGTCCTTGGTGCGCGAGGGGAATTAAGCCGCGAATTAATTCACAAGCACCCACTTCACGCCCACTAAACCACACTAGTTTTGCATTAAAACCGGTACGAGCTGCTTTGTAAAAATTATTCTTTGCACTTTGAAACGGCAACAAATGTTCAACAGGTATGGATTGCGTTGCGAAATAATTGATAATGCCATAAAAAAAGGCGGCGTTTGCAATCATATCAACTACGGTTGGTCCAACGGATGGACTGCGGTGTTCTATCCGCAAATGAGGTTTCTTGTTTTCATCAAAATCAATAACAGGCCTGTTCCAGCGGTAAATAACACCATTGTGACGCCTAACATGAAACATCAAGTCAATAGGGGAGTCTGGGGACACTTCTGGTAGGAGGCGTGGGTAATGCAGAATATTTTGATGGAATAGCTCTAAAAAAGTACCCTTTAAGTAGTCTCGTCCAAATAATTCGGGGTGATAATTACAAGTAAAACTTGAATTAGGTATTATCTTTAACTCTTCGAAGAGGGCAATGCGGGAGTCACTCCACAGATTTTTACCGAATAGATAAGACGCATTACTGCATAATGCCAACATAGGCGCTGCAATTACTTGTGCCGTATTATAATATAAAACTGATTTACTTAAACCTACTTTTAAATGCAATTGAAAGGAGGACAGCAGACCACATATTGATAATGACGTGATACCTGGCATAGAAAGAGAGTCCTTACCCCCACTCAGGTTGATAACACGTGGCATACCTGCGCCATACAGGTTAAAACGTTCATCAAGAATCTGATAGCGCTTGATATCCGTCATAAACGACTTTTGATGGTGTATGTCGCGTGCCACAGGCATTGAGCCAATGAGTGCCAGATGCGTATTTTTTTCATGTGCCAGCTTGCAACATTTTTGCC
>CANJFK010000044.1 GCA_947473535.1 Legionellaceae bacterium
CCGGAAATATCCAATCCCCTTAACGTCATTAACTCTTGTGCAACGGGGTCTGCTTGGTGATCAACTAGAGCACCTAACCCTGCCGAGCTGACTGTAACATCAAACGAGGCTTTATTGAATTTTTCCCTAAAAAGCACCTCACCAATTGGGCTTCTACATATATTACCTATGCAGATAATAAGTATTTTTTGAAACATTCGACGCCTATTGGTCAGTTTTTTTACATCGACTTGATGTGTAAATTCAATTTTTACGACATTACCTAACCTATCAAGTATATGCAAGTTATTTTTTACTAGATTGTTTTATTCCTAAAATAAAATTTGATGGATTGATAGATATAGGCGACTATTTTGGGACGGGAATGTCTGGTTCTGACATCTGCAGTCCATTATATTTTGTATTGGAAGGATTCGAATAAAAACCTGCTCTACGGTTAAAATCCAACCAAGATTGTTTGAATCATTATATGTGATGTATTGTTTGTTTGAACAGTAAGAAGCAAAAAGACCTTGAAATTTAAGTACGGTACTCGTTTTCATAAATAATCTCTCAAATATAGTTTTTTCTTTCACGCAATAAGTTTCCAATGCGCTCGGCAACAGAAAAAGAGTCAAATTTTTGGTTATTGAGTCGGCCAACCGGTTGAACACCCATCAGTGCATTGGTAAGAAATACTTCATCGGCATCTAGAATGTCTGACACTGATATCGATTTTTCTGTAATCGGAAAAGAATGATTAAATTCTTCGAGTAAAATACTTCGAATTACACCAGGTAAAGCACCATCTGACACGCACGGCGTAACGATATTATTATTTTTAACCATATAAATATTGAACATTGTGCCATCAGCAATATTTGATGCGGTATTTAATAAAATCGCCTCATCATATCCCAAATTGACTGCTTCTTGCTTTGCAAGAATGTTATCCAGGTAGCTTGTGGATTTAATCCTAGCCGATGGTGTGTGTTCATTTTTTTTAATACTGACAATTACTGCAGAATAATTAGGTTTCACGATTGCTGTATGCTCAAACACACTAATCACAAAATTTGGTTTTGGTGTCCCTGAGGGAAGAAGACCACGCGCTGATTCCCCATTAGTGATGGTGAGCCTTGCCCCTGCAATTTTGCTTTGTAAGTCATTTTGCTCAATTAATTGTTGGATCATTAATTCGAGTTCATGACAAGAAAAAGGTATAGCAATTCCAATGATCGAAGCGCTTACCGTCAACCGTCTCCAGTGGTAATCTAGCGCCGGAACTAATCTTTTTTTAACCAGCATGGTTTCAAATAGACCGTGACCTAACGTGAAGCCCCGATCATTATGCTTGATGCATGATTGGGTTGACGGAACAACATTTTTATTATAAATGATGGCTGATATGGGCATAAGTAAATTTATTCGCTCTATTTTCGATTATATTAAAGGACATACCTTACGCACATGAGTTTTCGATTGTGGGATATTTCAATTTAAAAAGCCTGGCAAAATCTCCACAACGCCAGCAAGCCATTGATTGTCAACTGCTCTAATAATGGTATTGGTTCGGCCATATATTATGCTATTTAAGTTACAATGCGTTAGCGAGGCAAGCTCTTTGTTACACTTAACTGAAAAGTAGGTTCGACCCGTGATGGAGACTTTCACATGATTGTCAGATAGCAATGTTCCAAAGGGAATATTGGTGTTGAGTACAGCTGTAATTATTTCCTTTGGTAACGCATTAAAGTTCATCGTGATAAAAGCCAACTCAACGACCATCGTTTCTTGTCTTCTTTGTGCCAGCTCCACATTATTTCTAGCTTTACTACTATCTATAAGCATCATAATTGCTCTAGAATAGGTGTTGTTACGCCGATTTTTTACGGCATAAATCATTTGAATAATTGGTGTGCGCTGATAATATTTTTCTATGCCTTTCGTCATTAGCGGTTGGGTCAGTAAATAATTATACGGCGTGGGTAACATGTCCTGGTTAACCCTTGTACTCGTTTTTTCTACATTTGAGAGACGGCTCATCTTTTCCTGAATGGTCTTTGATTGCGGCTCTACAACAAAAGATGTAGCGTTAGATCTATTCAAAATGCTTATTAATGCACAAAAGACGAGAATGCTTTTAGCCATTTCCTTCCTCTTCCCCAATTTGTTATTAAAACCAGACCTGGTCTAAATAGTATAATCTTTATTTACACCGCCCCTGATTGACCAAAAAATGATTTCTATGCTAAACTATTCGTCAATAATTGCATGATTAAAGGGAGACCCATGTTGAGAACAAAACAAACAGTAAGACCAAAGGCACATAAAAAACCAACAAGCATTACCCCCAACATTAGAACTCTTGGTGGTGTCATGCGACCGATAACACAGACCCTCACCCCTAGAGAAAGAAGCTCACTTGATTTAAATCAAACCATTCGATGCAATAATATTGCTGAGTTAGCCCGTTTGTTCCAAGCAATGGGATTTGATATCTATGCCCTACCATCCCCCACACACAAAGCATCGAACAAAAGACGGTTTGATCAAGTTTCCGCCGGCAATCTAGCGGCACAGGGGCTTTTCAAGGCACCAGAGCCAGAACTCACTGAAGCGATTAAATTCGTTATACACTATTTTCAAGATATGCAAAAAATGCATCATACCCGAGCATTTATTGCTACCATTCATTCTGCAGATGTTAATACGTTTAAACTTCTTTTTCGGGTCTTTAAAGGCGCTCGAAAGGTATTTAATGACTTCATTAAAAATGATAACTTAAATCTTGTGCTTCAAACCTTATCATATACGAAACTTAATGACTTTATTGAAATGCTTACCAAAGAACGGAGCCTACCCTATGATAGTGGTGCTTTAATCAAAGTTATCGAACAACTTCAAGCACGAACTGAAGAGCATCCCGAAGAAAAACAAGGGATTAATAAGATAATAGAAAAACTCTTTGAGACTGGTATCAATTATCACTCCGTAAAACGAGATAACCACAAGGTTTCTACAACGTTAAACGATCTTGATATACAGGCTCAACTCTCCAGCAATAACGTGAGCTTCCGGTGAAACCACAGAAACACATAAGACACCA
Organism: Legionellaceae bacterium; assembly: GCA_947473535.1. Lineage (GTDB taxonomy): Bacteria > Pseudomonadota > Gammaproteobacteria > Legionellales > Legionellaceae > CANJFK01. The sequence goes on from CANJFK010000044.1 coordinate 3,089, forward strand.
TCAAAAATATATCGTAAATCCCCAGGTTGTGGATAAATCCCGTTAATCCAATCATCAAACGGATGCCTAGTTATCCTGAGCGCGTGCTTTTTACGCGAAGGATCGCCGGGCTTTGCACAATCTGCGATCCTCGCTGAGGTATGAGGTGAGCAGTACCGTCTAAGTTAACTCACACCCCTTGTTTTCCTCATCATCGCTATACTCATCTGAGTCATATGGACTGTTACCAATCAAGACAGACTCACACCGTACAGGTTTAACCAAATGAGGGACAAATAATTTTAATTGCGCTAACTCGTTTTCACTACTGATCTTAGACGCTTTGCGTATAAAGTCCTTTGCTTCTAAGGGTATGTCTTCATTTAGCTGCGCTTGGTTTAACAAATCGTATTTCAACGTGTTCAACATATCGATACTGGTGGTAGAAAACATACTCGACGCGCGTGGTGAGGACATTAAAAATTTATTATTCTTAGGCTCGCCAGCAAGCTCCCATTGAACGATAACGACATAAAAGACCATTGGACTGATAAATGAGTGTTGAGCTGCCGAATAGATTTGCGTTATCAGGTTATCCAGTGCTATATATTTTATTTTTGCTGCATCACGATCGTCATCATTATCAGCGCTCGCTTCAGCAAGCGATAACTTATAACGTCGTTGAGATAAACGATGTATAACATCAACAAACAGGTCGTCTTTACCATCATTTATTTTCCGTCTCAATTGTCGCAAAAAAGCTTCCACCTTATTGAGCGAAGCAGACTCTTGAAAACTGATCTTGCTCTGAAAGACAAGAGCAGATGAGTAATAACTCGTAAACGCACGATTAAACTGAGCAAGATTAGTCACATTGGATAACCCATTACTAAGATCAGTGATTGCCAGAAGGTGTTTTGTCCACAAAGAGGAATGCGTTTTTTGGAAAAACGTTAACTGACGACCGCCATACGCTTCCAATAGTTTTTGACGCATAGTCTCTCGAAGCGTTTCGAGGGACTTTAATTCAGCGGATAATGTAGAAAAATCAAACGGCATATCAATGAGATCCAATGTATTTTAAATGATTGTGGATGGATTTGGTGCTGGATGATATCGAAATTTGCTCAAAAATTCTATGACTAGTCTTGGCCTAAATTGATCGTTAAAAAATAATGGAATGCGCATTGGTCTACTCACGCATCGTTTTGCGAATCTTTTCATTAAACTTACAGACATATCGTGCATTTTTAAATCAACCTGTACTATAAGTTAAAATACAAGTTATTTTCACCGCGTGGTGACAGTTATGACTCAAGAAAGCGGAGCATTAAAATACAAGATTTCAGGAAAAATAAGAGAAATAGAGCGACCGCAGGGTAAACTTAATCCAGAACTTACTGACCTAGAAAAATTCCAAATTTGGCTATTAACGTTCATGCGGAAAGTCATCGAAGAAGAAGAGCAAAAAGAAGATGATAAAATTTATCTAACTTCGAGTAAGAAAAATCAATCCCAGTCCGAATTTACCCAAAAAATGACTAGCATCGATTACTTGCTCTTCAGTGTAGATAATGATGATGAGGCCTTGAGACAGAAGCGGGAAACTTTCGCCGAAATTTGTCAGCAACATGAAGGAACATTTTTTACTACGGTGGTCACGCCATGCGGATTATGGGCATGTGGATCACTTTTGGTAGCTGGAGGCTTATTGGGCACCGATGCATTTTTGATCTATACAGCCTTCAGTTTAATCTTGGCAGGTCCTACGGGCGTTATCCCTATTGTAATAGTCGGTTTGCTTATTGCTTGCTTGGTTGTATTTAATATTGCTCCGCCTGTAATTCCAATGCTTTCTGGAGCAGCAATTAAACAACCTTTCAAAGAATATGATAAAAGATCAGCTGATTTTGAATCCACTCAAAAAGGTATAAAAACGGCTAATACAACATTAGAAAATCAAGGTTTCTTCATTTCAAAAGGCAATGCTCCTACGCTTTCTCCTAAGGAGGAGGACACGAATAGTTTAGTTAAAAAGCTCTAGCCACTTAGCTTGATCGATTACCCACAGGTATTACACAAAACCTCGAATTACGTCAATATTCCTTGGATGCAACCGGTCAAAACCAAATGGAAACGGTACTAGGGCGTTTCGGGTAGCAAATTACCATTTTAGCCGTTGGCATATGGTGTGAATAATCAACCTTCATGAGTGGGAGGGGCGCCCCTCAGCTTTGTTTTTCAAGCTCGTCAATAAGATACCAGAGTTTTATCAATGCCTCGTTTCTAGCTCTCAATGATGCAAAGGTGCTTTGTTTTTCGCTATCTGTAACATGGCTTGCAAAGACGATACTTCGGTTGCCTTTTTCAATGTACCCAACAAACCAACCGTGCTGCAGGTCTGTTTTACTGCCGTCTTTGTCAATCTGTTTACCGTTACCTGTTTTGCCATAGAGCTGCCAACCACCGGCCACCTCTTGGATGAACATAATTTTTTTAGTTTTATCGTAACTTGCATGGCTTACAGGAAGTTTTTGATCGACTACTTTTTGAAGAAATTCCGTTTGCCCATCAGGTGATATTTTCAATGAGCTCGAAATCCAGGCATTGGATAGCCCCGCAGAGAGATCCATATTTCCATAAGAAAACGTCGTTACATAATCCTGAAATTTCGTCATACCAAGCTTGGTCGTTAAAATCCGTGAATACCAAAGGCAGCTATCTCTCATCCAGGTTCTAGGGTTGTGATCGGCCCTGCATACATTGATATATGGATCTGCTCCCTCGGGCAGTGACCAAGATGGATTGCTTTCACTCTTCAGGATACCAGAGTCAAATCCTATTAAACTTAATGGGATTTTAAATGTAGATTCTGGTGCGTACTTTGTCTCGCAATCACCCTCGTTTTTTAAAATTTTGCCCTTTTCCTTGACTATAAAGCACTGTTGGCTTGCCCATACTTGGCTTACGCATAAAACGATAGAGCATAAAAATAAAATGACTTTTTTCATAATTTACCTATTTCTTGATTAACCCAACTAACCTTACTGGCACCTACGTTCCATCTTTTACTATAATGGGAGGTGCCATAACATGGCTACCAACTGATGACATCTTATCCAAGTTTTCCACATTTTCGATCAATATCTTGCCAGCGCATAAGCGATCAGGGTTTGCTTTTTTCCTATAAAAACATTGACCCCTTGCCGCGCTACTTACTTGACGACCCTTGGTTTTTTACCCTGGACTAAACTTACAAAGTAAGAAAAATGAGGGCTCTCTTTTAAGCACAATTTCAATTCCTTTATTCCACCTGCGGCTAAGATATATTGCACATCCGGAACAAAATCGCTAAGTATTGTTAAAATATCCCCGTTGCTAGTGTTTGTTTTTAGTAGTTCTTTCGTTTGTTGCTCTATCATTCTTATCGTTAATTTGTTGTGATGATTTAACATAAAGGCCTCTACAATGAGTCATACGCTCATTATTTTATAAATAAGGCATTGTACTCACAAGTATAAGAAATATCTAAAAAATTACTTAATTAACGCCTCATAGTGATATTCTTATGACTTATTGTAAGAGAATTTTGATAACTCAGAAGTATGCCATTTAATCCCGATCACGGATTCCATTCGATGCCGATCAAACCGGAGCGAAGCAACACCCAAAATAAGTATAGACTTATTCTTTCACCTCATCGAATTTTTTGGTTCTGTTTTTACGCATTGAATCACCTGCCAGCTCTATTCGATGCGCGTTGTGTACGAGTCGGTCGAGTGTAGCGTCACCCAAAGTGGCATAGCCAATGCTCTCATGCCACAAGCTAACCGGTAATTGACTTGTAATGATAGTTGAGACTGATTATATCTATCATCCATTAATTCGAGTAAATACGTCGATTACAATGACCCGCGGACAAGTCAAATTAATTCTATTTCATTAGGGTCTGTTGACAATTCAACATCAGACGCCCAACGTCCCGCGACTTGTTCGCGGGATCCAGTGATCCTGCTTAATGCGCAGGCCTATTGCACAGAATCAGA
>CANJFK010000045.1 GCA_947473535.1 Legionellaceae bacterium
GTGTAACCACTGTTCTACATCAATGCTTCCATCGGATTGTAAAGGCGTCCCTTCTTTTACTTTGACCATGATTCCTTCACAAATAAAGCAATTGATTCTACATGTGACGTGTGAGGGAACATATCCATCACCCCGGCGGCCATCATGCGAAATCCATGCTGATTAACCAAGATATCGGCGTCTCTCGCCAACGTTGCAGGATTACACGATACATACACAATACGCTCAGGATTAATCTTGTCAATTTGTTTGACGATTGCCATAGCGCCCGTGCGTGGAGGATCGAGTAAAAGTTTGCTAAATTGTTGCGGTGTAAAACGTAACAAGGCTTGCTCATCATCCAGATTCGCGCATAAAAAATCAGTGTTTATTAATGCATTAGCCGTTGCATTCATGCTTGCGCGCTGAACCATAGTCTGGCTGCCTTCAACACCCACGACCTTCAAACAGTATTTAGCCATTGGTAATGAAAAATTTCCCAACCCACAAAATAAATCGAGCACAACATCGTGCGGTTCTAATGCCAATAAATTAATCGCATGCGTAACCATGCGCTGGTTTAAATTTGCATTAACCTGGGTGAAATCCGTCGGATGAAATTGAAAATGTATACCATGTTCAGGCAAGCGATACGTTAACATATCGCCAGCGTCGAGGGGATAAAATAAATACACACTATCTGGCCCAGCCGGTTGTAGAAAAATACGGAATGCTGCCGCTCGCGCAAATTGTCGTATCTTTTCTTCATCATCAGGGCTTAAGGCTGATAAATTCCTAAAAATCAGCGCAATATCATCATCACCAGCAGCCACTTCGATTTGAGCAATACAATGTGGATCATCCAATCCATCAATTAATTGACGTAAAGAGCCAATTTCAGCATCAACTCGTGCATTAAGCACGGGACATTGATTGATTTCGGTGATGTAACGCGGATTGTTTTTTTCTCTGAACCCCACCAGGGCAGCTTGTTTTTTTTCAACATAACGAACACTTAAACGTGCTTTATTACGATAATGCCAAAGCGGACTCGTCAACGGATCTAAAATTGATTCCGGCTGGCAATGCCCGACGCGGGACAATATATCCAGAAGTAAGGCCTGTTTTTCGTGAATTTGTGCAACACCATCGAGATGCTGCAATGAGCAACCACCACAAAGCGAGTAATGCGGACAGTGGGGCTCGACGCGATGGATGGACGGTTCAATAACGGTTACTAATTGACCTTCATCAAAATCACTTTTTTTTCGCGTGTAGCGGAATGTGACGGTTTCATTCGGTAGCGCGCCATCAATAAATGTCGTCTTACCATCAATTCGAGCAATACCACGACCATCGTGGCTAAATTTTTCAACTTGTGCAGTCACGGGATCTGCCGAAAGTCGTTGAAGTCTTCTACGCATTAATCATATCTCACAACGTTAAAATAAAGTCATCCACTTCCTTGGGAGTCAGCTCCACAGAGTCTCCGCGAGCGAGTGAGCGCGGCATGTACAGTTTTCCATAACGTATCCGAATCAAACGACTCACGTCCACACCTTGTGACTGCCACAACCGCCTTACCTCGCGATTGCGTCCTTCACTCAAAACAACATGATACCAACTATTGGTTCCTTCACCACCACGGTATTCAATTTTTTTAAATTTGGCCGTGCCGTCGTCAAGCGTAACGCCTTTCAATAGTGCGTTAATCACCTCTGGACTTATTTGCCCATAAACACGCACCGCATACTCACGTTCCAATTCATATTTGGGATGCATCAAACGATTAGCTAACTCACCATTATTTGTAAACAGTAACAAGCCTGACGTATTGATATCAAGTCGTCCCACTTGAACCCAACGGCCTTGTTTTAGATGCGGTAAATGATCAAATACGGTTCTAGTATGCTTCGGATCGTGTCGACTTGAAATTTCACCAACGGGCTTATGATAAAGCAAAATTCTAGTTTTATAGGCAATTTTTAATGGATTGTCGATAATCCGACCTTTAACACTAATTTTATCATCAGACGTTGCTGAATCGCCTAATTTCGCAGTGGTGCCATTCACTTGCACCAAGCCACTCTCAATCCAACGTTCCATTTCACGTCTGGAACCGTACCCTGCTTGACTTAGCAGTTTTTGTAATCGTTCGCTACTCATTTATCGCTCCCAGTAAGGGTAGATCTTTTATACTCGCCAGATTAAAATAATCAAGAAATAATTTAGTTGTGGTATAGACTGCCGGCTTACCAGGAACATCCCGGTGACCTGCAATGCGAACCCATTCTCGCTCAAGTAACGTTTTTAAAATAGAACTACTCACGGCCACTCCACGAATATCTTCAATATCAGCACGCGTAACCGGTTGTCGGTAGGCAATAATCGACAATATTTCTAACAGTGCGCTGGAATATTTTACTGGTTTTTCAGCAAATAAACGAGCAACCCAAGAAGAAAACTGCACTTTCGTTTGTAAACAATACCCACTCGCCAGACATTTTAACTCAATTGACCGCATCGCATAATCATGAGACAAGCTTCCCAACACCTGTTCTATCTGCATCTTGGTTGGTTTTTGATCATCATCAAACACGGCAAGCATTCGATCCATGGGCAATGGCTCGCCGCTACTCATGAGCAGCGCTTCAATGATTTGCTTTAACAGTGTGTCGTCCATTTAATAGATCCTTAACACTCGATTCCGCAGTTTTTAAAGCTTAACTCCGATCCGTTCGGGCTGAGGAGGCGTTTACGCCGTCTCGAAGCCTATGCACCAAGGCTTCGAGACGAGGCTAACGCCTCTCCTCAGCCCGAACGGATCGGGGTAAATTGAAAACCTGCGGAATCGAATTAACACGCTCTAATGTAAATCGGCGTGTATTCAGCTGCTTGCGTTACCACCACTAACGTTTGTTTAGCTAACTCCAACATCGCTAACAACGAAACCACAAGCCCCATCCGCCCTTCATCAACCGTAAACAAACTCACGAAATCGACCAATGATTCATCATTTAATCGCTGTAATATCATGGCCATGCGTTCACGTACCGACAACGGCTCTCGGCTAATTTGATGATGGGTCAAATTTGTTTGACGTTGCAGCAAACCATTCATCGCGTCAACCAATGCAGACAGCGTCATCTCGGGAACTGCTCTCTTATCAATCAGATGACGCGTGCTCACGAGCACTTGAAATAAATCCCGCTCTCGCCGCTCTAACGTATCCATTATCAACGCTGTCTGCTTGAATTGTTCATACACCTGCAAACGCCTGACCAACTCCATGCGCGGATCGACTTCCTCGCCATCCTGTTCATTCGGACTAACAGGCAACAAAAGCCGCGACTTGATTTCTGCAAGCACGGCGGCCATCACAAGGTAATCGGCCGCTAATTCCATACGCCGCTCCTCCATCAAATCAATATATTGCATATATTGCTGCGTAATAATCAACATTGGAATATCCAAAATATTAATATTTTGCCGGCGAATCAAATACAATAATAAATCAAGGGGGCCCGCGAACGAATCCAACAATACTTCCAGCGCATCCGGTGGAATAAACAAATCATGCGGTGCGTCCGTGTATGGCTTACCTGCAATAACAGCCAATACGGGCGCCGACACGTCCATTAATAATCCAACCCCATGGCGACACGAACATCGTTTAGCGTTTTAACCGCCTCTTCTCGCGCTTGCTCACTGCCTTCAGCCACGATACGCTTGACCGAACCAAGATCCGCCTCATACTCTTTGATAGATACTTGAATGGGCTGTAATTCTTTATTGATAGAATCAATCACCGGTCGCTTGCAATCAACACAGCCAATGCCGGCTGTACGACAACCCACTTGAACCCAATCTTTAACGGTTTCATCCGAGTAAACTTTATGAAGTTGCCATACTGGGCATTTGTCTGGGTCGCCGGGATCGGTACGCTTTACTCGAGCGGGATCGGTCGGCATCGTTAGAATTTTTTTCTCAACTTGCGCTGGTTCTTCACGGAGGGAAATCGAATTATTGTACGATTTTGACATCTTTTGTCCGTCAAGTCCTGGCATTTTGGCATGTTCCGTCAACATGGCTTGCGGTTCAGGTAGAATAATTTTTCCGGAGCCATCAAGAAAGCCTAGTAAGCGCTCTTTATCCCCTATCGATAAATTATGTTGGTTACTAAGCATCGCTCGTGCTGTTTTCAGTGACTCATGGCAACCTTCCTGCTGAAACGCCTTGCGAAGCTGCGTGTATAATTTACCATTTTTCTTACCCATTTTCTTAATGGCTTCAATCGCTAAGCCTTCGAAGTTTGGCTCGCGTCCATAGAGGTAATTAAAACGCCGAGCAACCTCACGAATCAATTCAATGTGAGCGACCTGATCATCACCAACCGGCACTAAATCCGCTTTGTAAAGCAATACGTCAGCACTTTGCAACAGGGGGTATCCCAAAAATCCGTAAGTAGATAAATCTTTTTCATGTAATTTATCTTGCTGATCTTTGTAAGTCGGAACGCGCTCGAGCCAGCCCAAAGGCGTTATCATTGAAAGCAACAGATGCAACTCAGCATGCTCAGGAACCCACGACTGAATAAAAAGACGTGATAAGCTGGGATTAATCCCACAAGCCAACCAATCAACAATCATTTCCCAAAGATAGCGCTCTATCCGACCTGGTTCATCATAATGTGTGGTTAAACCGTGCCAATCCGCTACAAAAAAAAGGCAATCGTATTGATGCTGTAGTTTCACCCAATTTTTAAGTACGCCATGATAATGGCCAAGGTGTAAGCGGCCGCTGGCGCGCATGCCTGAAACAACTCGCTTATTGTTACTAAACGCTGACATTGATAGCCTCTGTTAAATTTAATGATTGAAAAATATGAAAAATTATCTAAACGGTTCTGGATCCCCTTTCCCCTCGCGCAAAACCACAGGATACTCGCCTGTCAAATCAACCACCGTCGTTGGTTCATGCCCACAATTTCCGCCATCAATAATCAAATCAATCTGGTTTCCCAATAAATCTTTGATGGCCTCGGGCTCGCTTAGCGGCACAGTTGCGCCCGGTAATATCAAGGTGGTGCTCATGAGCGGCGCATCAAGGCACTCCAATAACGATAACGTAATCACATGCTCGGGCACTCGCAATCCAAGGGTCTTACGTTTCGGATGCAACATCAACCGTGGTACCTCATGCGTCGCATTCAATATAAACGTATAAGCGCCGGGCGTGAATGCTTTCAATAACCGAAAAATAGGGTTACTTACTTGAGCGTACGTACCCAACTGCGACAAGTCTCGGCAAACCAGCGTCATGTTGTGATCTTTACCCAGTTGCCGTAAACGTCGAATACGTTCCAAAGCCGACTTATTACCCAAACTACAACCCAGGGCATACCCTGAATCCGTTGGATAAACAATTAATCCCCCATCCTCAATAATTGCAACCGCTTGTCGGAGCAAGCGCGATTGTGGGTTATCTGGATGAATTGCAAAAATCTGACTCATAATATTCCCTTTACAGTAGTCCATTGGTGCCAAATGGGTGTACAGTTTACTGGTAACTTTTGTTGCCGGCCGAGTGGGACACGTGATCCTGTATCGCTATGGAAATCAGAACCCGTTGAGGCTAACAATTCAAAGCGTAAACAAAGGCCCGTAAGCTCTTTTATTTGTGTTACAGTCATTTCACCAGAAACCACTTCAATCCCGGCGCCCCCAGCTGACTTAAACGCCACGATCAACTCATGTAACTTCGAGCGAGTCAATTTATATTTGAGTGGATGAGCAATAACAGCTTGCCCCCCTGCTCGCACGATACCATCAACCACGGCATCCAGGCTCAACCATGGCGTTGACACATAGGCCGGCCGCCCTTGGCAGAGGAATCGTTTAAATGCGGTTTTCATGTCGGGCGTTACCCCTTCATTAACCAACACTTGAGCAAAATGCGGACGGCCTACCCGCCCGTGCCCTGCAAGATCACAGGCTTTTTTATAGGCGTCCTGTACACCGCAGGTTGTCAATCGTTCCGCAATTTGTATGGCGCGTGCAATACGGCTCTCATTTTGCTGTTCAATTAAAGCACATAGATCGGCGTCATCTGGCTTAATATTTAACCCAAGAATATGAATGTCATATTTTTTCCAACGGGCGCTGAATTCTATCCCATTAATAATTTGGATACCGGTATTACTCGCCGCGGCAATAAGTGGCGCAAGCCCGGCCACCGTATCATGGTCAGTAAGCGCAAGCAGTTTTATGCCCGCTTGTATCGCTTTGTTGATGAGCGCTTCTGGGCTTAATGCGCCATCAGAAAAGTGACTGTGGCAATGCAGATCGATCATTCGGTCCATCTAAGTAAGCTTTATAAACGTTAATCAATATAATCGATCTTGACTAAAATATCCATTTCAACGTCAATTATGTTGTAAGACGACGCATTAGTTTGCTACGATGATGATGGTATTACATTAATTTCTAAAAATACAAGGAAGATATTCATGAAAAAATCAACATTAGCAGTGGCTGCATTGCTGAGCACATTGTCCGTCGCGACCATTGTACCTGCCGCTTATGCAGATGCAACACAAACGACTGACCAAAGTGCACCAGCAGCAACATGCTGTGGCGCAGCAGCACCTAAATGCTGTGGTGCAGCAACCCCTAAATGCTGTGGCGCAGCAGCACCAACAACAGATAGTGATAGTTAATTCGACCACGATCCTAAAAGCAGGCGGTAGGCAAACGTTTGTCTACCGCCTGCTTTTTTAACCCCGCACAGTAAACAATATGTCAACTAATCCATTAGAAACAGCCTTCACTCTGCCTTCGTTAACAACATGGCGAAAGTCTCGACTGTTGAGTTACGCCGAGCAAGTACTAACAACACAACATCAAATGCAAACCATAAGCGGTAAAAACATCATCCATTATACGTTGCAAAAAAAACGCAAGCATATCCGGATGAACCATTATCCTAAGGGCGATCGCATGGATCTCAAAACGGGTGGCCAATATTTTTATCACTGCCATAGAGAAAATGAAGAACGCTCAGAGCATGGACACTTCCACTGTTTTTTACGCTATACA
>CANJFK010000046.1 GCA_947473535.1 Legionellaceae bacterium
AGGTTCTAAATAAAAGCGCTGTCCCATAGAGCTGTTTGGATGCGCGAGCAGGCATCGAGGTAAAAATCCGCTTTGTCGTGCAATGCTGTTTGGATTTAAGAGAAATTGCTTCATTAAAATGGGCTGCATCATTAAGTTCAGCGTTAATCGTCTATTTTTCAAGGTAACCTGATCAGAGGTTTTTCGATGAGTAATAAATTTCTTTGCATCCCATAAGCGATTTAAAAAAGCAACGAATTTGGTTGGATTGGATTGCATGCTATGGCTGCCCAGTACGATACCACCTTCATCACTCCATAATGAAGCGCTTGGCCAGCCAATGGATAAGTAATGAGCAAGGGCTTCTTGCGTGATATCTTCAAAATAAAGTGTTGGCTGCAATGGGACTTCTGGTTCATTGAACAAGAGATCTTCAAGCTCACTTTCTATATAATCACTATCGTTGAAGGATGAGTTTTTTAATTTGGTCATCAGTGCATCATGTGCCTTTTGCCATTCATCATGCATGGTTTTGGCCGCTTGAATGGTTGGAGCGAGTTCTTCGCTGATGGCATCTTCCCATTCTCGTGCTGCGCGTGAGAATACAGTATCTGAAGCCGACTTCCTTTCTCCTGAGAACGCTGCCATGCAGAAGTAAAGTGATATTGGACTTAGCAAATAATCATCGCGTGCGACGTTGGCTAACGATTGGCAAGCAAGAGAAATGTTCGCTAGTGCGCTACAAGCAATGAGTGCCGTCGGTTGTTGGCCATATTGCTGATATTCAGTCACTGTGTTTTGTAAAATAGAGGGTAGGGCCTGTGTGGGATAGGGAATGTCTTCGATTTGAATGGTGGTGAATGGAATCGGGTATTCCCAGTCCTTAATCTCTTCTGTAAGGTTATTTGATTGATCTGCCAATTCATTATGTGTATTTGTCATCGATAGCCATTCTCATTGTGTTCAACTGGACGGCATTTTACCTGTACTCTTGAGTTGTTGTAAAATACAGGACGATTTATTTTTGAGTTGTTGATGTCACATGCTTGAGGTCAACACGATAATCAATACAGGAAAAGTGGTTTGAATGAAAAAATTGCCTCGCGAATTTTATAATCAAGAAACCGCTATTGTTGCTAAAGCACTGCTGGGACATCATTTGATCCATCGTTCACAGGGAATCGAAAGAGTGGGTAGAATTGTTGAGACAGAAGCTTATTTGGGACAACACGATCTGGCATCTCATTCTTCAAAAGGACGGACCAAACGCACGGCAACCATGTTCGGCCCACCCGGATATGCTTACGTGTATTTGATTTACGGGATGTATCATTGTTTTAATGTTGTAACTGAGTCTGCTGGTATTGGCGCTGCCGTTCTTATTCGTGCGATTGAGCCGATTGCTAATATTAGTGACCGCACCTCTGGCCCTGGTTTGTTATGTAAAGCCATGATGATTGATAGGCAATGTAATGAGCATGACCTCTTAAGTGACAATCTTTTTATTGCTGATGCAGGGGAGGAGTTTTCTGCGCCAATTATCGAAACCCCGCGTATTGGTGTACATTATGCACAAGAGTGGGGGAACAAACCCTTACGGTTTTATATTCAAGGGAACGCCTTTATTTCTAAAGGATGACACAGGTATCATGTACATAGAGACATTTATATAAGGAGCATATGATGTTTTCAAAGCAATGTAATATTGATAAAACCGATCGGATAAACCGCGTGGTGATTGGTGCTATTCTATTTTTCGCGGCATTGATTGGAATGAGCAAGGTGTTTTTTATGGTCGTTGGACTTGTGTTAGTGGTTGAAGGTTGGATTGGCTGGTGTTCTATTCCTTATTTCATCAGTAAATTTAAAAAACGCAAATAATGGATTGATTACCAATGCCCAATGTTTTGCGCAGAGACCCATGGTTCTTGTGGCGGTAGAGCTTTGCCCTTTTGTAATAATTCGATAGAGATATTATCTGGAGAGCGGATAAAAGCCATATAACCATCACGTGGTGGTCGGTTAATCACAATACCTGCATCTTGTAATCGTTGACAGGTGTCATAAATATTATCGACACCATAAGCCAAGTGGCCAAAATGACGTCCTTCTGGATAGGATTGTGGATCCCAATTATAGGTTAACTCTAGCATGGGACCATTCGTCGCTTTGGCTGTCTCAAGATCATCAGGTGCCGTTAAAAATATCAAAGTAAATCGACCTTCTTCGTGCTCTGTGCGTTTGACTTCGAGCAGCCCCAGTTTATGGCAATAAAAATCAAGTGATTTATCTAGGTTAGATACTCTGACCATGGTGTGTAGGTAGTTCATCAATTTATCTCCGATAATTTAGTCAGATAATGGTTTATTGTTCTGAAACTCTGCCAGCATGTTGCAAAACACCGTATCTTGTTCAATTGCATCATCAAGGGCTACGTGTGTATGGGGTTTATCTTCAAACCAGTCTGTTGGCCAATGCTGTTTGGAGGCTTTTGCAAAAGACGTTTTCTGTAATCCCATCATTAGACTGCGTAAGTCAATGGCTGCAAACCCAAATGGGTTTTCGCCTGTAAATCGTTCTAAATAATACACCACATAACTATAATCAAAAGCGACTGGATAGCCGACAAAGATGGGGCGTCCAGGTAATTGATTTAACCAATTGACATAATTAGCCATGCCTATTTTTGGTGCTATACATTGTTGACGTGCTGCCGCCCAAGCTTCAGGAAATTGTTTCCACCATGCCATGGTCACTGGATTTTCTTCACCATCAGGTAAGATATCCAGATTAACGGTAAAAGTGCTGATCAACGTTTTATCTACCAAAAAAGCTGCAGAGGCTAAGCTCAACATGGAATTTTTGCCAATATGGGGTCCATTGGTTTCAATATCTGTGCTGACATAAATGAGTGGTTTAGTTTGGGTCATGTTATCTGATGCTTATGGTTGAGAAGTCTATTCCTATGTTATGGTACTTATTCAACGGGGTAAATGTAAAACATTAAACTTGTATTGGTAAAGCGCGGCGGGGGAACGTATATGTTGCAGATTACGAATGATATCTTGCTTCCAGATTCAGAAATTGAACTGACAGCGATTCGTGCGCAAGGCGCAGGCGGACAACATGTCAATAAGGTCTCGACGGCCATTCATCTTAGATTTAATATTGAACAATCTTCTTTGCCAGATGCTTATAAAACAAGATTACTTCATGCACATGATTATCGCATTACCGCTGATGGCATTATTGTTATCAAGGCGCAACGGTATCGGAGTCAAGAGCAGAATAGGGCGGATGCGTTACACCGATTAGCGAGGTTAATTACAAAAATAAATACGGTGCCTAAAAAACGCAAGAAAACCAGACCGTCTAAACAATCGATAACAAACCGGTTGGATAGTAAAACGCAGCACGGTAAATTAAAAAAACTTCGGCAATATCATGATGTTTAATTGGGCACGATGCGATCTTTTTATCGATTTTGCTTGACATGTAGTTATTATTCATTAAAATGGTGATTGCTTACATTTTAGCAACCGTCCGCGCCCCTAATGGGTATGGTATAAAAATGATTGTTTAAAAGATTGGAATGTTTTTTATATAACGAACCAACTGGTTTTTTAGTTATAAAGTTCTAATAAAGAATGCGGATAGAGTATTTATTAATCATGAACTTATTATTTTAACTATTAATGAACCTTGGAGTTATATTATGAACAATTTTATTCTTGATGATGTTGAGTATGCCGAAAGTGATAAACGTATAAATGAGATACTTCTAGAATCCCGAGAAACTCAAAAAAAACGTTTGAATTTAGAAAAAATTCCATTCGATAACTTTAGTCCATCCATTTCAGCGTATAAGAAACAAGCCAAATCGCTACAGTCTGCGCTTCAAAAACATAAAGACACATTACTCAAACAAGATAAAGTATCTCTACAAACCTCTTTGCATATCACCTCTAATATTTATGGATTTGAGAATTGGCAAACCCTTTCTGGAACCATGGATGACTTAGAGAAAAAAGAATGCAATGTGAATCTTATCAGATACATTGAGAATAAATATCATATTTTTCTGTTGGAATATAAAGAAAACCCAACTTTTTTTAACGATGAATACCTAGGGAATAAAGAAGACTTTATTTCTAATTTAACAAAGTTACATAAAAAACTAGGTAAGTTAGACCGTGTCTTGTCTGACGAGAGAATCATTGATAAAAATGTAATTTCCATCGTAATCGATATGGTTAAACATTTTTGTTATTTTTATTTATCCATTTATTCAAGCAAATTCGAACAGTTTGTTGATGATATGTGGAGTAGTAAAGATATAGATAGTATTAATAAATTTGACCCAATTTCTTTTGCATTAGACGAGCTTGATAAACTGCAAAATATTTTTGAAAAAATGCAGGCTAGTTATCGCATTATTTATTTAATCCATGCAACAAGAATACTTGAGAAAAACAATCAATCATTTCAACAAACAAGCAAAATAATTAATGTCTTGGTTTATTGTATCGCTACATTACCTTCAGAAAACCTTATGGTGTTTATTAATAATCCAGAGCTTCATAAAAAGATGACTGCTGGTATTAATTCCATAAATATTAATGAAATTTCTGAGCGATATTACCTGGTTTAACCGTGTGCTTCCGGTGACACCGGTATAAAAATCAAAAATATTTAAAATTTCTCTTGATTTTTCAATAACTCGGGATCCTAATACGCTTATTATAAATAAAGTTAGGTGTTAAGGCATTGAAGCAAAGAAAATTACCCGAAATTATCAATTTGCCGACAGGGAAACTTGATGAGATTAAAACGCAAGTGGCAGCAAGCTCTATTCTGGAAGAAGACAAAAAAATTATTCTGTTAATTTTATCCACGTATGCATGGTTATATCGTCAATTACAAGCAAAAAAAATAGGTATCCAACGGCTCAGAAGTCTCTTTGGTTTTAGTACTGAGAAGAGATCCAATCTCAAGAAAAAAGATGACGACAATACTCCACCTGACATAAACGGTTCATCTGATGCAACAACACAAGGCGATACGTTATCAGGAGGTAATGTGTCCCCGCTAAAAAAGCACCCAATCGGGATCCAGAAAAAAACCATGGGCGATTAGGTGCCAGTGAATATACCGGCTGTCCCGAGGTTATTCTTTCTCACCCAACGTTGACAGTGGGTGCCGCTTGCCCTGACTGTGCGGCATGTAATACTAAGGGCACGCTCAGAAATGATATTGATTCACTACAGACAGTTGTACGTCTGATAGGCAACCCACTCATAACAGGCACTCGCTATCTGGCGCCTGGTATGCGATGCGACACGTGTCAAACCCGGTTCCAGACGCCTATGCTTGAAGAGATTAAAAACGCACCAAAGTATGATGTCAGTTGCGCCACTTCTCTTGCTATTGGTCGCTATTCAATGGGACTCCCTATGTATCGAATTGAGCAAAATCAGGCTCATCATGGCATTCCAATGAAAGATGCCACGCAATATGATTTATTAAAAAGGCTGTATGTAACCGCTGTGCCGGTGTATGACGAATTAGGCAAGCAAGCATCGAACGGTGGTTTGATGCTCTATGATGATACGCCTGGCCGAATCTTGGAAAATCAGGCTCAAGGTTTAGCGACACATACCACCGCATTTATTTCGGTCTATGAAGAACACAACATACACTTGTTTTTTACGGGTCGAAACCACGCAGGGAATAATGCGGATGCCATTTTAGCCAATCGAACGACGAAAGAACCCGTGATAGCAATGATGGACGCAAGCCCAAGCAACATTCCAAAGCACATGGACGCTGAACTGACTGCACGTTTTATTTTGTGCTATTGCTTGGTTCATGGTCGAAGAAAGTTCTTCGAGGTTTACAATTTTTTTGATCGAGAATGCGATTTCGTGCTGGATATGATTGGTCAGGTCTATGCGAATGACAAACACTGTAAAGAGGCAAAACTTTCACCTGAAGAACGATTACTTTATCACCAAACACACAGCCACCCGCTAATGGATGCATTACGTCTTTGGTTAAATAATCAATTGACCTATGAACTGAACGAGCCCAACAGCGGACTTGGAGAAGCCGTCCGATATATGCTCAGGCACTGGATACCGCTCACGACATTTTTACGCGTGGCTGGTGCACCATTAGACAGTTCATGGGCAGAGCGTGCAATAAAAATAGCCATTCGACATCGCCGAAACTCCCTTTTCTATAAAACCCCTAAAGGAGCCGCCGTCGGCGATTGCTTAATGAGCCTCATTTATACGTGCACACGAAATGGCGTGAATCCTTATGATTATCTAAATGCACTACAACGCCATGGATCTGAGGTTAAGATGAATCCAGAGTGTTGGCTGCCATGGAATTATTTGGATACCATTGCAACCCTGTCTTTTGCACTTGCAGCATAGTAGCGTATTACTGTTGCAGCAAAAGACTCAGTTGCCTTGGTTCAATCGTGACTACGCTGTCTGGATTAGTTGGCCATTGCTTAAACTTTCCCTTTGATAATCTCTTATGACACAACCAAAATCCTGTGCCATCATACAGTAATACCTTGATGGCTGTGCGTCGTCGATTCGTGAAAATAAAGCAATGCCCACTGAATGGGTCAAGATTAAACTGGCGACGACAAACGGCGGCATAGCCGTCAATCCCACGTCTGAAGTCGACGGCTTGGCAAGCGAGATAAATTTTATGCGTATCGGTGATGATTAGCATGTCCGTTACGCCTTAAAAAATGCGCTTAGCAATTCTGAAAATCGCTCGGTACAGATATGTATTTTCATCAGCATACCATCTGGCCTGTACACCTCAACGACAGATGTTGTTGTGCTAAATGATTCGGCTGGTTTATAGACCAATCCTCCTGTGCTTTGTTCCGGTTTACGTTGTTTTACCTCACAAAAATCAATCGGTTCTACGTGGGCAGTAGAGCCATCCTTAGTTGATAGCCCTGATTGAGATTGACGTCGTCGTCTTTCAGCCTCCAATTGAGGTCGTGTGACATTCAGCGCGGCTAATGTTCTGGATTCAGGCGCTGTTTCGAGTAAC
>CANJFK010000047.1 GCA_947473535.1 Legionellaceae bacterium
ATTTCCTCTAACATTTGTGGGCATGGTTTTGCGGGGACTTGGCCTGCGGCACGGGTAACGTTGAAAAAAACATCCAACCCTGAGACATGAAGCGCACGCTGTAACGATTGCTGTCCCTTATTGGTTGCAATGGCCAACTTCAACCCATTTGCATTCATTTTTTGAATAACCTGCAAAGCACCCGGCATAAGACAGACTTCTGTTGGACAAATAGCTAATGCATGTTGGACTGCCTGGAGTAATTGTTCGTGTTGATGCAATAACAATTGCGGAAATATTTTCTTTACCGCTCGGGCTAAACCTAAGATGACATAGTGTCGAGCCGAACGTTCATCCATCTCACCAAATCCCAAGCGACGCGCTTCAACAGCAAGAACCGTTAGAACATGACCTAACGTATCTCCTAACGTTCCTTCCCAATCGAATATTACCAAGCGATAAGTCCTACTCATAATGCAAATTACTCCTTAGCTCTTGTAATGTTTTTGCAAACTTTTCATCTAAGTCCGCTTGAAATGAATGCGTTTTACCATTCAGAGTAAATTGAATCGCCCTGGCATGTAAATAGAGACGTAACTTTGTTGCATCTAAACCATTAATAGACGCACCAGCGCCATATTTCTGATCACCAAGGATAGGATGCCCAAAATAAGCACTATGCACGCGGATCTGATGTGTCCTTCCTGTTTTTGGGCTCGCTTCTACCCAACAAGCGTGCTGATAGTTTTCAAGTAATTTAAAGACCGTCTGTGAGGCTTTACCCGCGTCGCTAACAACAACCATCCGCTCGCCAGATTTAAGCGTATTTTTTTCAAGCGGAACATCCACAGTAATTGATTTTTTCCCCTGCCATGGTTCGGAAAGCAAGGCCCAATATGTTTTGGTAACGGTTCGCTCGGCCAACGACGCCTGAATAGAGCGCAGTGCACTACGCTTTTTAGCCATCAATAAGCAACCGGATGTATCTTTATCCAAACGATGAATTAATTCCAAATAAGGTAAATCTGTTCGCGTCTTACGCATCGCTTCAATCACACCAAGGCTCAATCCGCTACCACCATGCACAGCAATACCAGCCGGTTTATTAACCACCAACAAACAATCATCTTCATAGATCACGCTTTCTAATAAACGTTGCTCCAAACGGGCGCCTACGTGTATTTCTTTATCTTGTGACGTGCGCACCGGCGGGATGCGAACGCGATCGCCTTGACACAAACGTGAGCTCACTTTAGCCCGCTTTTTATTGACGCGAACCTCACCACCACGAATAATCCGATAGATATGACTTTTAGGCACGCCCTTGAGCACTCGGATCAAATAATTATCCAGGCGTTGTCCGTCTTCTTCAGCAGTAATTTCTGTATAGCGTACATCATTCATTAAACCTATTTCCTGTGTGTGATTTTTTTGATATCATCTATTGTTCGAGCGGCTAAATTTAGTTCGCGACCGAATTATAACGCATATTACGAATAAAATAGTTACCAAATGGCAACTATTTAGCATTATGAAACAATGCGCTTCCCTTAAGCCAATGATATAGAATGCAACCCAGTACCAGAGCAAAATTGAATACTAACTCATCAGATACCCACGCATGCCAGACATGCCATAAGAATCAGTGTGCGCCTTACGATATGAAGGCAGCATGCATGTGGTCTGTTATTAGGGGCTAGACATCAATTAAACACCTCAAACGAATGACTGGGAAACCATTTGTATGCCGGCATGAAGTATATAATGGCACTAAATTCTTGGCTTAACGTATACTCCACGTGAGTATGGCAGCGCCCTTTTAGGGGTTAGAAATGGAAAAAATGTTAATAAATGCGACACAAGCCGAAGAAATACGTGTCGCCCTGGTTAAAGATAATCACTTGTATGACCTGGACATTGAATGTCCAGCTGAAATTAAAAAGAAAGGCAACATATACAAAGCAGTTGTTACCCGTAGGGAACCGAGCTTAGATGCTGTTTTTGTAGAATATGGCTCAAAACGACAAGGCTTTTTACCACTAAAGGAAATAGCGCCCGAATATTTTAATAAAGCAGTGAGCGGTGATGAAAAAGCGTCCATCACATCGTTGATCCGCGAAGGTCAGGAACTCTTAATTCAAGTTGATAAAGAAGAGCGCGGCAATAAAGGCGCAGCACTTACAACGTTTATTACTCTGGCTGGTTGCTATCTCGTCCTCATGCCCAACAGCCCACGTTCTGGCGGGATATCTCGTCGCATCGAAGGTGATGATCGTGACGAATTAAAAGAAACGCTCAATGCGTTGGAACTAACCGAAGATATGGGTCTTATCATTCGTACTGCCGGTGTTGGTAAAAATCAGGATGAATTACAAGCGGATCTGGATATGCTCTGTAATCAATGGCAAGCAATCAAACAAGCTTATAACTCGCAACTTCCACCTTGCCTCATTCATCAGGAAGGTGATGTCATTATTCGTTCAATTCGCGATAATTTACGTAAATCCATTGGTGAAATCATCATTGATGACCAAGTTTCTTTTGTCAAAGCCAGACAATACATCGAGCAAGTCAAACCCGATTTTCTGCCCAATCTGAAGTTATATAACAACACAATTCCCTTGTTTAATTTCTATCAAATTGAAAGTCAAATTGAAACAGCGTATCAACGCGAAGTCATGCTGCCCTCTGGCGGTGCATTGGTTATTGATCGAACAGAAGCCTTGGTTTCTATCGACATCAATTCAGCCAAAGCCACGAGTGGTGCCGACATTGAAGCCACGGCACTGAACACCAATTTAGAAGCGGCTGACGAAATAGCGCGGCAGTTACGTCTTCGTGACTTAGGTGGTCTGGTTGTCATTGATTTTATTGACATGAGCTCCAACAAGAATCAACGTGATGTTGAAAATCGTTTAAAAGAAGCGCTAAAAGCGGACAGAGCCCGTATTCAAATTGGCCGAATTTCTCGATTTGGTTTGCTTGAAATGTCTCGCCAACGCTTACGCTTATCGCTCGGTGAGTCAGCACAAGAAGTTTGCCCTCGTTGCGAAGGCCGGGGCGCAGTGCGCAATATTCAGTCAAACAGTTTGTCTATCATTCGACTCATTGAAGAAGAAGCATTAAAAGAAAAAACAGCTGAAGTTCAAGTGCAATTGCCTGTCGACATGGCAACGTTTATCATGAATGAAAAGCGTGATTTCATCGTCAATATTGAAAAACGTCATAGCGTTCATGTCTTAATTATTGCGAACCCTCACTTACACTCACCGCAATATCACATCAGCCGAGTGAAAGAAGATAATGTGGGCAAAAACAAGAAGCCGAGCTATTCACTTATTCAGCAACCTGAACTAACGATTGTTCCCTCGAGCCAATCTCAAATAAAACATGATGAGCCCATTGTTAAACCGTATGATGGCCAAAAACCAATCAAGCAAAAAGAGGCTGGATTTTTTGAACGCGTATGGAATAACCTGCTTGGACGAGGCGATACGGTTACAAGTAAAATGCACAACACCAAAACACCACAATCTGCTGAGCGTGAATCGAAGCACATAGCCAAAACCATTCATCATTCCGAAAAACGCACGCAAAATTCAGGAAATCGCAAACGACGTCCAAGCGCTAACACTAACATTAGTACTAATACTAGTACTAATCCGCAACAACGACAAACCGCCGCGCCGGCACGCAAGAAACCAACGCCTGCCCAGCAAACAAGTCAACACAGTGGGAAAGTCATTCCAATCAAACCTGAGCAAGCTAAAAAGAAAACCATGGTGAGCAAAGAACCTGAAGACAATTGACATTTCAAGTAACGCATAACGATCGCGCCCGCAATCCTTATGCGTTACTATTTCAACACTTAGGTACTGTAAAATAATAACTTGGACATTTAGGCGCCCAGGCTACTGTTAGCTTGCCACGATCGAAGCCACCAAAAAGCGCAGGTGTACTTGTTGTCCATCGAGTTTTTTTGTGGCTTCGATCGTGGCAAGCTAACAGCAGCCTGGGATGCCTAAATGTCCAAGTTATTGTTTTACAGTACCTTAACGCCCTCTTTTTACATTCAATCGTTAATTTAATGATCTCTTAAGAAATAAAGCGTATAATAGGCGCAAGTTGATCATTAAATAGGAATTAATAATGCCTCCAAAAATGAAATCAAAGGCAGCGTTTGTGACTGCGCCCGACCCTAAAACTATATTCAAAAATCAAATAAGTCAATTAGTTCAATTAAGAGACGGCATTGGTGAAGCACTTACGGATACTCAAATCAACCAAGACCAGTTTGATCAGTTATTGAAAGATCACGCCGAACTATATGGCCAAGTAAAAAACCCTTTATTAACCAAAGACCAAATAAAACAGCTTCAGACTACTCAAGTAGCTGCGGGATTAAAAGAGAAAAAGGCACTACAAATACAAGAGGCCGCGCAAAAAAAACAAGCGCGCTCAACGGTAACACCTCCCTCAACACAAGAAGACCTGTTTAACATTAGATTTCCTAAGCTAATTGCTTCGTTTGAAGCAGTTCAAACAGCTCGTGATGATGAAACAACCAAGGCCGATTTTGACTTGTTAATCGCTGACTATGTTATTGCTTATGAACGTGTAACCAAACGATTTACAGACGTCAATCAAACAGCTCAGTTAGCTTCGTATCGAATAGACGACGTGAGCCAATGGAAACAGGCTAAAACGGCGACATTGACTGCTGTACTTTTTGATTCTCACGATACACGAGATGAGAGCCAGAGTGATACTGAAGAACTGAATCAAAAGAAAAATATACAACAAATAGATCATATCCTTATTAAAATTCGCGCTACATTGGCCAATCCATACACAGATATCGCAACAAAAAAACTTGATAAAATAATGAATACATATTTCCGGCTAGCTCCGAGCATATCGACGAGTTTGGCGTGTGTCATTAGCAATGATTTAACCAGAGAGGAAAACACTGAGATAGAGCTTCGCCTTCAACGATGGCATGACATTAAGCAACAACAGCAGAACAAAGCCAAAAAGCAAGAGCAAGAGCAAGAGCAAGAGCAAGAGCAAGAGCAAGAGCAAGAGCAAGAGCAAGAGCAAGATCAAGATCAAGATCAAGATCAAGATCAAGACCAAGATGATCTAATCACCGGTTTCTTCCGATTCATGTGCTATAAAGAAATGAGGAACACGAGTGCAATTCTGGTTGTATTAGGCATTATTTTGATCGGGGTTGGCACAGCAGGAACGGCGTATGTTGGCCTAGCTGCTGCGGCAGGAATCGTTACTGGTGTTGGCCTTGGAATGCTAGCTACGGGGGGACTCATTGGTGTAGTAAGGGGAGCAATCAGAACGTTTGGATTTTTCCCTGCTCCAAAAAATGACGAAGACTTAGAGATGCTTGAAGAAACCAATGAAAAAGAAGCTGACGCTCAGTTAGTATATTAGGGTCTGTGACTCAGATTTCGATGTCCCACGAACAAGTCGCGGGACGTCGGACTTCTGATGATATCAACAGCTCCTAGCATTCAATGGCACGACCTTAAGCCAAAATTTTAATGTAGCCTGGATGAAGCGTAGCGTAATCCGGGAGCCGCGCCTGTGTGAGGCATCGTTTCCCGGATTACGCTACGCTTCATCCAGGCTACATTTAATTGTTAATTTTAGATAAAAAGCTTAAGGTAGTGCCATTGCTCCTAGCATTAATATTTTTCTGGATTTGTTCATCTTTCGGCCCCTAACCTAAGTTTATAAAATTACATTGCCACCATGACCTTCATGCAAATTTTCTGCAGAAACACCAAGAAGCGTGATGGTTTGGTGATTTAAAGCCGTTAAATCAATCACAGCATGACCCAGCGCATTATTATGAATACTAACATGATCACTTGATGTCAAAAATCGTGTTAAATCCACTGTATCTTGCGATGGATTAAAGCCCGTGATGACCTTATTGCTACCCCAATTCCATGTGAAATTAAACACATCATGCGCACCACTGCTAGCAACCAATTTAGTCTCATTTACATCGTGATTTACAACACTGAGTACAGGTTGAGTGCTTCCTGTCACGGCGCTTACATCATGAGTGGGCGTCGCTGTAGCATGATTAAATGTCCCGGTTACACCCACAAGATTTTTAGCAGATAATTGTGAACTTAACACCTTATCCAACGTAATCGTTTGATTATTTAATCCTGTCAAATCGATGACGGCATAGCCCTGTGCATTATTATGAATGGTAATTTGATCATAACTAATCCAAAATGACTTTAAATTAACTGTGTCATGCAGTACATCAAAATTTTTGACCACATCTTTAGCACCCCAATGCCATGTATAGGAATACTCATGTGTGCCGGCAATGACCGGTGGGTTGACCACCGGAGCTGGTATTACTGGGGGAATCACTGGCGTGCTTGTTCCGTTATCAACATGCATTGTACCTGTCAGGCCAGAAAAATTATTGGCTGATAAACTCGACACAGAGACGCCATCAAGCGTAATTGTTTGATTATTAAGGGTTGTTAGATCAATGACAGCATTACCATGTGCGTCATTGTGCAATTTAATCTGATCAAAGCTTGTCCAGAAACTTTTTAGATCTATTTTGTCCTGAGCCACACTAAATTGATGAACGATGTTATGCGCGCCCCAGTTCCAAGTATAGGAAAACACATCACTTTTATTCGTCGCTTGTTGATCGGTGTTATGTTGACCGCTAGTATCGACTGGTATAACCACCGGTGGTGGTACAACAATAGGAGGATTATGATTTGCATTGATACCAAAGTGAACCTGGGCAAAATCTGCTGGCGCCTTAACAAAATTTGCAGGACCTAAATCAGCCAGATGAATGCCCGTTAAAATGACTCGTTGGTGATTGCCCACTATATCTATGACCGTTGATCCATTCTGCTCATATAAAGACAAATTGCTGCTGGCAAAAGCATCGCCGATTCAACAGTGAAGTGCAACAGAGTTGCTAAAGTGATGGGGCCGGAAAATTGATCCCAAGGTAATTGTAGTTTTTTTTGTCAGTATAACTGACTCAGTTTTGTTTTTG
>CANJFK010000048.1 GCA_947473535.1 Legionellaceae bacterium
AGAACATATTGAACAGATTCTACTTGCATGGCGTCAATCATTAATGGAAGAAGTCGATAGAACAGTGACCCACATGAAGGATGAGGCTGCAAATTTTCCAGATCCGTCTGACCGTGCGAGCCAAGAAGAAGAATTTAGTATCGAGCTACGTACGCGTGACCGCGAGCGGAAATTGATTAAAAAAATTGAAGACGCGCTGGAACGATTGCGTGATGACGATTTTGGTTTTTGCGAAGCCTGTGGTATCGAAATCGGTTTACGTCGTCTGGAAGCACGCCCAACAGCCACATTGTGTATCGATTGCAAAACGCTATCTGAAATCAAAGAACGGCAAAATCAAGGTAATTAAGACAGATTAAGATCTCCTTCCCCAGCACGCTTGTCATTAAGTTAAGCATTGTAGCCTGGATGTAGCGGAGCGAAATCCGGGATCAGTGGCACCGACTTCCCGGATTTCGCTCCGCTACATCCAGGCTACGTTCTGTTGAATCGGTTTTCATGACCTCGACAACAACGATCAGCGCACTTGTCAATCGAGGATAATTCATTGTTCTATGTTCTATACCCGATGTATCTGCTGCGCCTCTATAGCCAGTGCTTTAAAATAATCATACGACATATAAAAATCACCCCAATCAGCAACGTATGCACCCCACGAGTTACGCAATGTAAACAAGCCGTGATGTCGATGACCGGAGCTGTCCATTGCTACCGCACTATCATCATACCCCGTGATAATCATTTCATGACCGGGAAGATTGGTCGCTGAATCCAAACCTTTGGCGATATCCGTCGTAAGTACCCATGTATCACCAAAATAAGTATGCCAGCCAACCGCGCCCATTGTTCCTAGATCAACGCGCGGAAGCAGCACACCAAATACCACCCGATTACCTGCATTTAAAGCCGCCTTGACATCATTCACGGCCTTATTCATGTCATCAGCTGAAACCATTCGACTGGTATCAAATACGGACGCCCAAGTCATTACTTTATTCGATAGATCCTCACTGTGTTGAGCATACGCATCAGGCGACATGTCTGTATTCGGCGTGGTTCGATAAGGGTATTCTTTCACGCCACCACAACCGTAACTGCGTTGATTTTTTAGATTAATAATCCCATATTTGTTCATGCGATCCAAAGCAACATCACCCCATAATCCATCCCAGCCGCTTAATCCTGTGCCTTGATTTTCCAGATAACGCCCTAATTGCAATAGGCATAATTGGCTTACGTAATCACCTTTTTTCAAAGCCGCATCAACGGCCGCTGTAACAGCAAACGTCACACAGGTGCCATGTTGACCCTGATCTAATACAGGCACATGATTCATACCTAATTGCACGTGTTTTGATGAATTAACGGTCGCATAATCGCCTACATCGCGTTGCAATGTTTGCTCAACGCGTTGATAGACCATGCGTTGTGCTTTATCGGAGAGTTCAAATTCAAGTAACGTAATTGTTTTGAGGTCAGACTGAGCATGAAGTGAGGCGTTAGCTTGCAGAGCCGGCCTCGTTAATTTAACCGACTCATTTATATTCCCAACGATACGTATATCATCAGCAAACGTTTGGCTGCTGAGAAATACTAAAAAAAGTAACATCGATCGAGTCCGCATCATAAACATAATCTCTAGTCAAATAAGTGGCTTAACAGTATACCAGATGATACTAATTTAGCCAAATAAAACGCTTTCAATTTGCGCTATATGCCGCGCTACGGTCCCTCGATTGGCTTCTAACACGGCCGTTGCATTTTTAATTTGCAACGCTCGTTGCGTAGGATGATGGTGCATTTCAATTATCATTTGAATTAACCCATCCGCGTTCGGAGCCAGTACCATGGCATTTGCTGCACATAAATCGGCACAAATACTTTTGGAGTTCTGCATATACGGTCCACAAAATACGGGCACGTGCACCGCAATCGGCTCTAACACATTATGACCCCCAATAGGAATCAAGCTACCACCAACAAAAGCGTAATCGCTCGCTTGATAAAAGCCGAGTAATTCGCCCATGGAGTCAAGCACAATCACATCAGTATTCACCCCAATCGTTTCCGGCAGACTGCGTAAACCCGTATTAAACCCAAGACGCTTACTTAGCTCGTAAACGGTTTTAAATCGCTCGGGATGCCGTGGAGCAATCAATAAAATAACATCAGGAATAGCTGCTTTAAGTTGACTCAAACGAGTTAACAGTTGGTTTTCCTCATCATCATGCGTACTTGCCGCAATAACGACAGGCCGCGATCCACCCCAAGCCATTTTCAACGTGTCATACATTTGGCTATTCGGGACCCGCGTCTGCAAATCAAACTTCATATTTCCCAACATATGCACTCGGCTGTCGGATGCACCCAACTCAATAAATCGTTGAGCATCAAGCTCACTTTGAGCTAATATAATTGTTAGTTGACTGATGACGGGCTTAAAGAAAAACCGTATTTTCTGATAGCTTTTAAATGACTTATCAGACAAACGTGCATTGGCCAATACAAGCGGTATGGTTGCCACTTTGGCCTGATCAATTAAATTCGGCCATAGCTCCGTTTCCATGATAATACCAATGCGCGGATTAATTCGTTTATAAAACCGCCGAACGGCCCATGATAAATCATAGGGAACATATTGATGTTCCACTTGGTTGCCAAAGCGCGTCTTTACTTGCTGTGAGCCTGTTGGCGTCATCGTGGTCACTAATACTCGCCATTGTTTAGCCAATAACGCATCGATCAAGGGCGTTGCAGCAACCACCTCGCCCAAGGAATTCGCATGCACCCAAACATCAACAGGTGATGACGCGGCCTTGCCTAAGGAAAACCGTTCTGCAATTCGGTGACGATACGCAGGCAAACTCCGCCCTTTCCAATAAAGCCGAAGCAGTATAAAAGGGATGAACACGTGTAGAAACAAATTATAAACAAAGCGCATGACGTTTAAAAACCATAGGTAAGGAACGTGTAGGTCAACAGAACAATAAAATTTAAGTATGGATCGCGCCCGAATTTATTTTGTCTAGACTCCTAGGCACAGTATACTGAAAAACAAATCATAATTCATACTCATTTTATAGGAGCCAGGATGAATCTTCGTCGTTTTTTCACACAACAAGCCTGGTGGGGGAAACTAATTGGTGCATTTTTCGGTTATTTAATCGCAGGACCAATCGGCATTTTTTTTGGTCTACTGATTGGTAATTTTTTTGATCGGGGGCTTAATCAATATTACTCCAATCCTTACTGGTATTATCGCGCTGAAAAACGAAAACCAGTACAAATTATTTTTTTCGAAGCAACTTTCTCCATCATGGGTCATCTCGCAAAAGCGGATGGACGTGTTTCTGAGGAAGCCATTCTAATGGCTAAAGAACTGATGTACGACTTGGATCTTGATAACGAGCAGCAAAAATCAGCTCAACGTTTATTTAATGAAGGGAAAAAAATAAATTTCAATTTACAACAAATAGCGGTCAAACTCTACCGCGCGACGAAGAGCAACACAACACTATTAAAATTATTCGTTGATATTCAATACCGTGCGGCTCAACTGGGTGGGATGTCAGATAACAAATTACGGATCATGAATAGCATGCTCAACGAGTTACACTTTGCCACGCTGTATAAGCAAAATCGCTTTTACGAAGACTTTGCTTATCACGCTTACAAGAAACAATCGGGTCGACAACATTCGTCGTCCAATGATCACTATCAAGCATATCATTCGACTCAATCACCCATGGCGAGTGCTTTTGCCATTTTAGAGATTAAACCCACGGCGAATAAACAAGACGTTAAACGTGCCTATCGTCGACTAATGAGCCGAAATCACCCCGATAAATTAATAGCCCAAGGTTTACCGGAAAAAATGATTAAAATAGCGAATGAAAAAACGCAGAACATTCGCAAAGCGTATGAGGAAATCTGTGCCAGTCGAGGCTGGTCCTAAACAGTTCCTAACCCTACCCAAACACAATCTGAGCCTGATCAAGTAATTGCTTTATTTTTGTTGCCATGATGATATGTGCTGGTCCAGAGGGATGAACGGGATCAAAAAACAAATACCCGTCACACGCATCTTGTTTTAAACGAGGATTAACCGTTGATACCATATTTAAAATAGATTTAGCGGACGGATTATTGACCAATTCTTCATAACACGTGCCAGTGACATTACTAAAACCATACTGACTTGGATTCGTCAGCATATCACCAAGCAATGAAT
This sequence comes from Legionellaceae bacterium, assembly GCA_947473535.1. Taxonomy (GTDB): domain Bacteria; phylum Pseudomonadota; class Gammaproteobacteria; order Legionellales; family Legionellaceae; genus CANJFK01. Next base: position 4,232 of record CANJFK010000048.1, read on the forward strand.
TAACATCAAAAAAGAACCACTGAACGCCCGGGTTATTTTCTTGAAATACCATGACATTTTTTTCTAACACGACATTATTTTTAGTCGTCAGTTCCGTTAACAAATCAACGGCGTCAAAATCCAGTGCGGCAGGCGTTTTGCCCAAATCAGGTACATTGACAACCATCATGTGCTTTGCGCCTTTATCAATTAAACGTTGTATGCTCGTTATCATGCCTCGATTCACATCATCAACTGCAGTATCAACATCATCGGGTATAGCCAAGTAATTATTTGAACCCATCCATATAACAAACAAACTATTCGGATCGGCCTTGTCTTGATGAGCGAGCAAATAACTATCTATTTCACTACGCAGCGTGAATAGGGGCTCATCTTCGTCATCACCATCACCGACCGTCACGCCAGCCCCGCCAAAAGCATAGTCGAGCAAATGCAGATTACTGTCAGAGGGATAATACATTTGAGCTAAAAGCTCGACCCACACAGGACCATTCGTAAAACGACCGTCGAAATAAGGCGGTGAAATAGGAAGTTGGTGTTTCATGTACTCATACAGATTGCCGTTATCTGACAAACTATCACCAAAAACAACGATTTTATTCAGTGAAGTGGCCGATGCTTGCATTGAACAAAACAATGCAAAAGCGATAAAGATAATTTTCATACATAATCCTACACGATATATACGTTGGGTATATTTTTTTGATTTCAATAAAAAACGATTATAGAGTTAAAACGAACGAACAATCAATTTTTTTGAATGTTCGTTTAAATGTTAGGCGTTAAAAAAAAGGTCATTCCCGCGAAGGTTTACACGGTAATGACCTTTTATGAACTAATCAATCAGCTTAAGCGGCGCCAAGCGATGTCAATTTTAGTTGTCGACCACAAACCCATGCTTTATTTAATCCAAGAATTGCATCTTTGGCCATGTCTTTCGGCAAACGTACCGTCGAATGATCGTCATGAATTTTCAAACCGGTAATATAGCGACTTTGCAAACCAGCTTCGTTGGCAATCGCACCGACAATATTGCCCGGCTTGACACCATGAACACGACCCACATCAATACGAAATAACTCTTGTGGGTAATCATCACGAACCGGCCGACGGTCATCATCACGAACCGGTCGACGGTCACGGTCACCACCACCTGAATGCCGGCTCATCTCAGCGCCACCACCTGTTCGCATTGGTTTTGAGTCTCTGCTGCTGCGACCTACACGCGCTTCCTTCGCTGGGCGAGCAGGCTTAGGCAAGGTTAACTCTTGCTTCCATGGCTTATCTTGATTCAATCGCAACGCCAACACCGCGGCAACATCAGCAGCAGACACGTCAGGGTTCGCATTAAGATATTCTTCAATGATGCGCTTATAAGAAGGTAAGTTCTCGTGTTGAAGGCGCTCGGTAATATTGGCCATAAACTGCTGTTCTCTTACCGTTTGGATCATGTGATCGGTCGGGATTGCAATTTTTTCAATACGCTGCCGTGTGTGGCGCTCAATCGTCGTCAACACGCGGGACTCTCTTGGCGTAACAAACAAGATCGTTACACCACTTCGACCCGCACGGCCGGTACGACCAATACGATGCACGTAAGTTTCGCAATCATGGGCCATATCATAATTGATAACATGCGTAACACGTTCCACATCCAACCCACGCGCGGCAACATCGGTTGCAACCAATACATCAATTGCGCCTTGTTTAAACTGAGCAATAATGCGTTCACGCAAGGTTTGAGTGATATCGCCATGAATCGCCATGGCCCGAATGCCTTGACTCTGCAATACTTCAGCCACTTCTTCAGTGCTGCTTTTCGTTCGCACAAATACAATCACGCCTTGATGCTCTTCCACAGCAAGGATACGCAATAAAGCGTCAGGCTTTTGTGGTTGAGATGCAAACAAGAATCGTTGCTCCGTGGATTTAACCGTAGCGGTTTCCATGCGAATTTCAATCGAAACAGGATCATTCAAATAGCGAGTAGCAATTTGACGAATACGCGGTGGCATTGTCGCTGAAAACAGCGCGATTTGTCGTTCTTCAGGTAATTTTGCCAGAATCGTTTCGACATCTTCGATAAAGCCCATGCGCAACATCTCATCCGCTTCATCGAGGATGAATGTGCTTAAATTATTAAGAAGCAACGTGCCGCGATCAATATGATCGAGAATCCGTCCTGGTGTACCAACAACAACTTGCACACCGTCACGTAAACTTTTAAGTTGCGGGCGATAATCCTGACCGCCACATAATACGGTAATACTTACACCCTTTTGATATTTGCTCAACGCTTCAAAATGCGCCGCCACCTGAATCGCCAATTCGCGCGTTGGGGCCAAAACAAGTACTTGCGGGCCGCCTGGTTGGTTCGGCACTAAATTGTGGAGGGTAGGCAATGCAAACGCCGCCGTTTTACCCGTTCCTGTCTGCGCCAAGCCGATGAGGTCACGTCGCTGCAACAACCATGGAATGGTTTGTTGCTGAATAGGTGAAGGTGTTATAAACTTCAAATCGTCGACTAGTGCCTTCATTATCGTGTCAGATAAATTAAATGAAGCGAACGTTACTTCTGTAGGTATTGTTGTTACTTGAGTCATAGAAATCCCGAAAAATACACATAATCTGAAAACAGATTAAGCAATGTAAAAACTGGTCAGTATAATATCAGAATTTGGATTGAAATGCACTCATTTTATTCTTTATTAATGTATTTTGATGCCTAATCCCACTATCTAAACGGATTTATACTCGAAACACATGAGTTTTCGGATTTTATGCTATTGCTTTTTCCG
>CANJFK010000049.1 GCA_947473535.1 Legionellaceae bacterium
GAGCACCGCGACGTCTCGAAGTCTTGGCGCCAGGACTTCGAGACGGCATAAATGCCTCCTCAGCCCGAACGGATCGGGGTAATTCTGATCAAAACCAAACAAACTTAGTTTTTTTTATCTAGAGTGCTCAAAAAAAGGTGACGATCCCTCAGGAGGCTGCCCTGATAATGAACTATATCGCCGCCAGACTCGCTTCTCGAATGTGTATATCCACAGGCCAAGGCTGTCGGCGCAGCTCATGATCACTGAAATCATCAACCGCAATCGCTCGCTGCCTTGCTAACTCGGCATCTTTTAGCTGCTCAGCCTCGTCATGATTTAGTAAACCGTGAACGGTCGCCTCGTCAATTTGCGCTAACAGAGTAAGTGATTGTAGCACCCCCTCTTTAGCCGCACGCACGACTTTTTTCTCCAACGAATCAACGGCACAAAGCTTATGAAACGCCTCTTCCAATTGACCTAATGGGCAATTGGCTAATGCTTCATGAAAAGCTAATCGCGTTAAACGCGAGCGGGTTTCGCTCGGTTCAGTTAATAGACGTGCCAATACCGATCCAAGTTTATCCGATGGCTTATGCCGTTGACGGCCAAAAGGTTGTAAGATTATTTTCAATGGAATTCGCGCCCAACGCATTGGAAAATTAGCGATGATGCCTTGAATCGCTAGCTCACACTCGTACAACAATTGCTGACAACTCCAATCAACGAGCGGCAAATCTGCCATTGGCTCGCCATCCTGATGAAAACGATGCAAAACAGCAGAAGCCAAATATAAATTGCTCAGCACATCCCCTAAGCGAGCAGAAATTTTCTCTTTACGCTTTAGCTGTCCTCCCAACATCATCATTGCAAAATCAGCAAGAAAAGCTAAATTACTGCTATAACGATGTATCAGTTGGTAATAACGGCGCACAGCACCATCCGGCGCCTTCGTCATGCGCGCATCAGTCAATGCAAACAAGATCGATTGAGTCAAATTAGCTAGTGCAAATCCAACATGCCCCCATATTGCTTGATCAAAACCTTTTAGGTCGCGCGTCCTTAAACTTTCTATTTCAGGAAACACGTAGGGATGGCAACGTATAGCACCTTGTCCAAATATAATTAAACTACGCGATAAAATGTTCGCACCTTCAACCGTAATACTAATAGGTGCCCCTTGATATCCACGCCCTAAATAATTATTTGGACCCAAACAAATCCCTTTACCGCCGTGAATATCCATCGCATCAATAGCAACTTGACGAGAACGTTCGGTCGTATGGTATTTTAATATGGCGCCAGCGACCGATGGTTTCGCGCCCCGATCAATGGCCGCCACAGTCATTGTTAACGCAGCATCAATGACATAGGTGTTACTGGCAATTCTCGCCAATGGTTCCTCTATCCCTTCAAATTTTGCAATGGGTTGATTAAATTGTTTACGCACTCGAGCATAAGCACCACTGGCCAACGCCAGTGCCTGCACACCACCTGACGCACTCGAAGGTAGGGAGATTGCGCGTCCTGCACTTAAACACTCCATCAGCATGCGCCAACCTGAACCCGCCATTGCGATGCCACCAATCAAACAATCGATGGGTACAAAAACATCATTACCTTGTGTTGGTCCATTAAGAAACGCGGTATTCAGTGGAAAGTGACGACGACCTTTAATCACACCCGGTGTTGCTGCCGGAATTAAAGCGCAACAAATACCTACATCATGCCCTTTACCTAACAGATTTTCAGGATCAAATAATCTAAAGGCCAAACCAATAATAGTTGCTACAGGACACAACGTAATATAGCGCTTATCCCACGTTAAACGCATGCCTAAAATGTCTTGGCCATTCACTTTTTGCCGACAAACAATGCCCTGATCAGGAATGGACGCCGCATCAGAACCCGCATTAGGCCCGGTTAGAGCAAAACAAGGAATATCTATCCCTTTTGCCAATCGCGGTAAATAATAATTTTTTTGTTCCTCTGTTCCGTATTTTAAGAGCAGCTCAGCGGGGCCTAGCGAATTAGGTACCGAAACCGTTGTTGCAGCACTGACTGAACGGCTATAAAGTTTAACTAAAATCGACATTTGTGCGGTTGCCGAAAACGCGAGCCCACCATATCGTTTAGGAATAATCATCCCCAAGAAACCTTGCTCTTTAATATACGTCCAAACCTCGGGCGGTAAATCGGTACGATTATGCGTAATGTCCCAATCGTCCAACATGCGACAAAGCGTATTCACAGGACCTGCTAAAAACGCACTTTCTTCCGATGTTAGAGGAATAGTCGACGCGTTTCTTAATACCTCAAAATCGGGTGCTCCGCTAAATAAATCGCCTTCCCACGTCACCGTACCCGCTTCCAATGCTTCGCGCTCAGTCGCTGACATGGTGGGCATCGCCTGCTTAACCATCGACATTAAATGGCGTGATAATAATTGCCGACGCAGTGGCTTTATCGACCCAATAACCAACCAACTGAACGCCAGCCATAATCCTATTTGAACCAGAATACCGGGCGAGGCATAAAGCATAACGAGTGATGCCACGACAGAAAAACTAATCGTCCAGATGGCGATGGAGGCCTGTTTGATCATTAATAGACCTACGGCGCTTAATACAGCAATAACAATCAGGGTGTGTAACATCAACTTCTCCGTTTAGGATCGTGACCGACACGATCCTTACTTAAGGCATCTACCGCCTGCACAATCAATTCTGCTGCGGCATGGGGATGTTCCATAGGAAACATATGCGTACCATTTATTGCATAATTTACGATACCGTAATGCTTTTTCATATAGCGCAGATCGAATCGGTCAATAACCGTACTCTGACGACCATAAATCAACGCGGCAGGCCGGTGTAACTTCCCTTCATGTTGATGCAGCACATGGGGAATGGTGCGATAAATTTGATACTCAATATCCGAATCAAATCGCAGTTCATAACCATGGTCAATCTTTTGTAACCCGTAGTCAATATAATCATTCAAACAAGCCTCAGTAAATGATTTAAACAGCGTTTTACTTTTCAAATAAGACAAAACCTCCTCTCGATTCTGCCAATGCTGCTGTCTTCCACGTGTACGAGACGCAGGCGTCAGGCGATCAATTACACCCAAGGATTTAGATAGACGAATAATATTCGATTTAATCTGACCTAGGATTGGTGAATCCAATAGAATCACAAACTTAAATAATGCAGGTTGCTCGATGGCCGCAAGCAAACTTAAGACCCCACCCAACGAGTGTCCGACAGCAATAACTGGTTTTGACGCTTGCGATTGAACGCTTGAAATAATCTCATCAACCAAAAAATGCCAATTTTCAGTCACCGGAAAATGCACATCATGGCCGATGCGATCGATATAACAACAATCGAAACGTCCCTGCAATGGTTGTAGTAACTGCCTATAACAAGGTGATGGAAACCCATTCCCATGCGCAAAATGCAATATCTCTCTCATGCAAGCACCATTTTTTTACTTACGCGTTTTACAGCCAAGGCAGCATAACTAAAATAGGCCGCAAGCAAACCAACGTAAAAAAATACTATTCCTGCAATCACAACATTCATCGAGAGGAGCATAAATAGCGTTGCAAACTGCGGCGTAGACGCCACCAAAAGCATACGACTAGCTTCTTTAAAGTTAAGATCGAACTTCAGAACAACATGAGAAAAAACCTGACCAAGAAACACAAAAACAATCATAAGCGTGAAAAATAACCCGAAAAAAAACAAGGCCAAAAAAGGATATACAAGGCATATTAATATCCATTTTAACCTCACAATATGATTGAGCGCCATCCATTCGTCACCGACAAATACTTCGTTGTCTCCTTTGTCAAACGAGTACGAGTGAACTGAACTGCCCACCGATATCGGTGAACTCGATAAAAACAAATGAAATGTTGGAGGACGAGAATAAAGTTTATGTTTGGTCACTAAAAGTGAGAGCGTAGGATAAGCCTTATATAGTTCTTCAGCCTTCCCCGTGGCATCAAGGATGACGACCACTTCACCGAGGGGATTTTTAATCAAATAAGGCGTCGGCTTATCAAATAACACCTGACCATTCTGTATATATAGCGGTGGAAGCTGCTTGAACGGCAACAACAATTGCGCTTCAATATAATGATTAAAATCGATAATAATACGCACTGATAATGGAATGACCGTAACGCTTATCATTAACAAAAAATAGAGAAAACCAAAACCACGCCAACGTTTGGCCACATCCACATACAATCGGCTTGAATAAAACGCTAAGTATAACGCCTGCCAGAGTCGATAGATGGGCGCTCCTGCGAGACTAGCTTGTTGTTGTTTCTTAACCATTTTTGACTCGATTTCAACATTATGTGGTTACCCCACGTCACACTGCCATTAAGTTAAGAACTTGTAGCCTGGATGTAGCGGAGCGGAATCCGGGATCAGTGGCACCGACTTCCCGGATTCCGCTCCGCTACATCCAGGCTACGTTCCGATGTATAGCGCAGCTCTCATCAGTAACCTGCCTTAACTTAATGACAGTGACCCCACGCCACACTGCCATTTGGAATCATTCTACTGTAAAATAGTTTAACTGTAATGCGAATTACTTAGTTACCGGGAATCAATCATGTCCACTACAGAAAATGAATTAAAAAAAATAGCCGCACTCGCTTTTCTTGATACTCACAGCGCACCGCACTTACTCGATGATGTGCGAGCCATGATGAATTACATTGAACAACTTCGACAAATTGATACCACGGATATTACACCGCTCCTTCATCCCCTAGATTTGCACCAGCGTCTGCGGGCGGATGAAGTCTGCGATGAAAGTCATGCCGCAGAATTGGCAAAAATAGCACCTTTATTTGCCAATCATCTGTACTTGGTTCCCAAAGTTATCGACACGGGTAAATAAATGCATACTCAATCATTAAACGATTTAATTCAGGCGCTTAAACATAAAAAAATATCCAGTGCCGAGCTAACCGCACATTATTTCAGCCGAATAAAGTCAGCTAAAACATTGAATGCGTTCGTCAACCTCGATGAACAACACGCGATGATCGCAGCGGGTCAGGCTGATTTATTACTTAAAAGCGGCGATGCCAAACTGTTAACAGGTATTCCGATGGCGCACAAAGATATTTTTTGCACCAATGCAATGCCTACAACGTGCGGTTCAAAAATGTTGGAACATTTTCACTCGCCCTATGAAGCAACCATCGTAAAGCGACTGGCTGATCAGGGCGCTATTATGCTCGGCAAAACCAATATGGATGAGTTTGCCATGGGTTCTGCTAATGAAAACAGTTATTTTGGTCCAGTAAAAAACCCATGGAATCATGAGTGCACGCCAGGCGGCTCGTCGGGTGGTTCTGCTGCAAGCGTGGCGGCACGACTTGTCCCTTTTGCGACAGGCTCAGATACTGGTGGCTCCATCAGACAACCCGCCGCGTTTTGCGGTATTTCGGGGATCAAACCCACGTACGGTCTAATATCCAGATTTGGTATGATTGCTTATGCATCCAGTCTTGATCAAGCAGGTCCAATGGCACATAGTGCTGAAGACCTCGCTATCATCCTGCAGGCTATGGCGGGTTTTGATGAAAACGATTCAACCTCCGCCAATAAACCGATCCCCCATTACACGTCCGGTTTGAACAAACCCATCAAATCAACTCGCATCGGATTACCACGTTGTTTTTTCCGTCCTGAAGTAGCCATCGACATTCAACACGCGATTCATGCAGCGGTTAAATTATTTGAGCAAGCGGGGGCTGAAATTGTCGAAATTGACCTACCATTACAACCATTATGGGTTCCCTGCTATTACGTTATCGCCTGCGCTGAAGCCTCATCCAATTTATCACGCTATGATGGCATTCGTTTTGGCCATCGAACAGAAACGGCCGAGAATCTGCGTGACCTTATCACTAATTCACGCAGCGAAGGATTTGGGATAGAAGTCAAACGCCGTATCCTCACTGGTACCTATGTATTATCATCGGGCTATTTCGATGATTATTACGTACAAGCTCAAAAAATAAGGCGTATGATTCAAAACGAATTATGCCTAGCATTCACTGACATCGATATCATACTAGGCCCCACAACCCCAACGACCGCGTTTAAATTAGGGGAAAAAGTCGCTGATCCAACACAACTTTATTTGGCTGATGTGTTCACGGTCGCCGCGAATTTAGCGGGTTTACCTGCACTATCAATACCTGCAGGGCTTAGCAGCGATGGATTGCCCATCGGCATGCAATTAATGGGCAACCATTTTAGTGAATCACTGTTATTGAATATGGCACATAGTTATCAACAGTCGACAGATTGGCATTTAAAGTCAAGGGGTGATGTATGACATGGGAAACCGTCATTGGTATTGAAGTGCACGCGCAATTAACAACGCACTCAAAATTATTTTCAAGCGCGTCTACTCGCTACGGTGCTGAGGCAAATTCTCAAACCAGTTTTATTGATGCGGGCCTACCAGGGATCCTACCGGTATTAAATCAAAAAGCAGTCCGTATGGCTCTCCAATTTGGTTTAGCCATTGGTGCTGAAATCAATGATTTATCTTTTTTTGAACGGAAAAATTATTTTTATCCAGACTTGCCTAAAGGCTATCAAATTAGCCAATTCCAGCGGCCTATCGTAAGTCACGGCCTGCTTGTGATTGCAATGCGCGACAATCAAACGAAAACAGTAACGATTGAACGGGCTCATTTAGAAGAGGACGCAGGCAAATCTCTACACGATGCACATCCATTATATACAGGCATTGACTTGAACCGCGCGGGCACGCCATTGCTTGAAATTGTCACCACACCTTGTTTGAGTTCTGCAGAAGAAGCAATCAGTTATTTGAAAACACTGCATCAATTGCTTCGTTTTTTAGGTATTTGTGATGGTAATATGCAAGAAGGCTCGTTTCGTTGTGATATCAATCTATCATTGAAGCCGCAAGGCCGCGCACAATTGGGCACACGAACCGAGCTAAAAAACCTAAATTCGTTCCGTTTTATTGAGAAAGCA
>CANJFK010000050.1 GCA_947473535.1 Legionellaceae bacterium
AGGGGTATTAAAATCCAGTCAAATGTGCGTACGTTGTGTTATGGACACAAGTGCGGAAAATATTTCTTTTGATGAGGATGGTCGTTGTAACTATTGTACTAATTTTTTAAGTAATCCTGGTTATTTTTTAAATAAAAATCGCGCAGACAGTAAAAAAGAGTTAGATGTACTGGTTACCCAAATAAAATTGGATGGGAAAGGTAAACAATACGATTGTATCGTTGGTGTGTCAGGGGGGGTTGACAGCTCCTGGATGCTTGTACAAGCAGTAAAACTAGGATTGCGACCACTTGCAGTACATCTTGATAATGGTTGGAATTCTGAGCTAGCACAAAATAATATTGCTAACCTGGTGCAAAAGTTAGGTGTTGATCTTTATACTCATGTTATTCACTGGGATGAATATAAAAACCTTATGCAAGCTTTTTTTGAAGCGGATGTGATTGACATAGAGCTGCTGTATGATAATGCAATGCTGGCAACCAATTTCAATCTAGCTACAAAACAGGGTGTCAAATATATTCTTTCTGGTTGTAATCACGCGTCGGAAGGGATGCCGATTACTCCTGGCTGGAATTGGTTTAAATATGATAAAAAAAATATAAAGGCAATTGGCAAACAATTTACCAATACGCGGTTGAAGACATTTCCTGCCATTGGAACGTTTGAATATATATGGTCGTCATATGTAAAAAAAATAAAGTGGTTGTCCCTTTTAAATTATTTTGATTATAATAAATTTGAAGTAATGGCCGCACTTCAAGAGGAATATGGCTATAAGCCCTATCCGTACAAGCATTATGAGTCAATTTTTACGCGGTTTTATCAGGGTTACATTTTGCCTGAAAAATTTGCCGTTGATAAACGGAAGTTGCATTTAGCACCATTGGTCGTATCAGGTCAAATGACTAGAGACGATGCTTTAGCTTCGATTAATAGTCTACCGTTTCCTTCGCAGCAAGCGTTGGACGAAGATAAAGCGTATTTTATCAAGAAAATGGGATGGTCATCATCTCAACTAGAGGAATATATGCTTCGCCCAGGGAAGCCTCATTCGATCTACCCAACTGAAAAAGCGCTCTACATGATGTGTATTCGTACCTACTTTAAATGGATTAAGAAAAAATGAACAACCAGTCACTTATCAATTTTTTTCCCGTTGAGATATTATAAAAATGAGCCAGAACGACAATACCACTAACCATGCAATGAAAATTCTTGTAACAGGCGGGGCTGGTTTTATCGGATCAGCGCTTGTGCGTTTCTTGCTGACTAAAACAAATGCAACCGTTATTAATGTTGATAAGCTAACCTACGCGGGTAATCTTGATTCCTTATCGGGTTTGATGACGCATCCCAGACATTATTTTAAGCAAGTCGATATTTGCAATAAGAAAGCCCTTCAAGACATTTTCACGGCTTTTCAACCCGACGCAGTGATGCATCTCGCTGCGGAGTCTCATGTTGATCGTTCAATTGATAATGCGGCTGATTTTATTCAGACTAACTTTGTTGGTACGTTTAATTTGTTAGAAGCAGCCAGGCATTATTGGCGAGCGTTGCCTGAGTTACGACAACAGGCATTTAGATTTCATCACATCTCAACGGATGAGGTTTTTGGATCGTTGGGTGCCGTAGGTAAATTCACCGAGCATAGCCCCTACCAACCCAATTCGCCATACTCTGCAACAAAAGCTGGGTCAGATCATTTAGTGCGCGCATGGTACGAAACGTATGGGTTGCCCGTTATTATTTCAAATTGCTCTAACAATTATGGTCCTTACCATTTTCCAGAAAAATTGATTCCTCACATGATTCTTAACGCGCTTCAAGGTCAGCCACTGCCGATCTACGGCAATGGGCAACAAGTACGTGACTGGTTATATGTTGATGATCATGTTCAAGCATTATATACTATTCTCACGCAAGGGAACGTTGGTGAGACCTATAATATTGGTGGTTGTAACGAAAAACAAAATATCGAGGTTGTGCATCTGATCTGCTCGTTGTTGGAAGAGTATCGTTCCGTGACTTCTATCGTGTCTCACACTAACCACTTCCATGATTTGATAACCTATGTTGATGATCGCCCGGGTCACGATCGACGCTACGCCATTGATGCTAGTAAAATTGAGCATGACCTAAGCTGGAAACCACAGGAAAGTTTTGAATCTGGTTTACGTAAAACAGTGCTTTGGTATTTACAGAATGAAACTTGGTGGCGTCGTGTGCTTAGTGGAACGTATCAATTAAATCGAATTGGAGCAGTGTAGAATGACAAGTAAAGGGATTGTTCTTGCAGGTGGTTCTGGTACGCGTCTATATCCCATAACGAAAGGGTTGTCTAAACAACTCTTACCGATTTATGATAAGCCGATGATTTATTATCCAATATCCGTATTGATGCTGGCTGGGATTCAAGATATTTTGATAATTAGTACGCCTGTTGATATATCCAGCTACCAACGTTTGTTAGGCGATGGTAGTGAATTCGGTATTAGCTTTAGTTACGCCATTCAGCCTACTCCCGATGGCCTAGCGCAAGCATTTATCTTAGGTGAGCAATTTATTGGGCGCGATAATGTGTGTTTAGTGTTAGGCGATAATATCTTTTATGGTCAAGGATTTACACCAAAGCTGCAAGAAGCAACTCGCAAGACGTCCGGCGCAACTATCTTTGGCTATCAAGTAAAAGACCCTGAGCGCTTTGGCGTAGTAGAGTTTGATGCCAATTTCCGAGCAGTCTCTCTCGATGAAAAGCCGCTAAAACCGAAATCGCATTATGCAGTTACGGGCTTATATTTTTATGATAATGATGTAGTGGAGATTGCGAAGCAAGTTCGCCCATCAGCGCGAGGTGAGCTGGAAATAACGAGCGTTAATCAGAGCTATTTGGAGCGCGGTGATCTACACGTTGAAGTGTTGGGTCGCGGTTTTGCCTGGCTTGATACGGGTACCCATGAAAGTTTATTAGATGCTGCAATGTTTGTAGAAACAATTGAAAAACGCCAGGGATATAAGATCGCATGTTTAGAAGAGATAGCGTATAACAATGGTTGGCTGACAGCTGCGCAGTTAGATATTGCAGGAACAGCACTTGGTAAAAATAGTTATGGGAAATATTTATTGGCTCTATTAAAAGATGCTGCAATATGATTCGAATTAAGACCATCCAATTCAATATCATTGCTGATGAGCGCGGTCAGTTGATTTCAATTGAAAGTAATAAAAACATACCCTTTAACATTAAACGGGTATATTACCTTTTTGGAACACAGGCAGGTGTCGGGCGAGGATTTCATGCTCACAAAGAGCTGGAACAAGTGTTAGTCTGCACTAGTGGCAGTTGTACTATTTTGCTTGATGATGGTGAAAAAAAGCAAACGTTTAAACTGGATAGGCCAGATCAAGGCCTCTATATTAGCTCGCTATTGTGGCGAGAAATGCATGATTTCAGCCCTGATTGTGTGTTGACAGTGTTTGCTAGTGAACATTATAATGAATCTGACTATATTCGTGATTATGATGAGTTTTTAGCGGAAATTAGATAGGGGGGCACTGTTTGATACCCACTTTATTTCTGTGTGAAATGGCTATTATCTTGGTGCGTTCTGGACAATTAAGAAGCGCATGCATACTTGCCTCTCTTCGAGCGTTTTAATCGATCCAGACACTTACTCTGCTTGATAAACCACGTGGTGCGTTTTTATTTAGCAATGAAAAATCGTTATATTCAAGAATAGGCTTAATATGATTAATTTTCTTGACCTTGAAGCAATAAATGGCGCTCATCGCCAAGAGCTTATTGACGCGTGTACCAGAGTCATTGATTCTGGCTGGTATATCCAAGGCGATGAAACGAAGGCGTTTGAACAGGAGTTCGCGGCATATTGCAATACAAAACATTGTATAGGTGTTGCAAACGGCTTGGACGCACTTGTCCTAACGCTTCGCGCCTGGAAAGAATTGGGTAAATTAAAGGATGGTGATGAAGTTATCGTCCCAGCAAACACGTATATTGCTAGTATTCTTGCGATTACTGAGAATCATTTGCGACCAGTCCTGGTCGAGCCTCATACTGATACGCTAAATGTTTGTCCTATAAATGTTGCAGCAGCCATCACCGAAAAAACACGTGTAATATTAGCCGTGCATCTTTATGGGCGATTGGCAGATATGCCTGGCATTATGAGACTGGCCGATCAGAATAATTTGTTGGTTCTGGAGGATTCTGCCCAAGCTCATGGAGCATGCCTAGACGGACGCAGGGCAGGAAGTTGGGGCGATGCTAGCGGGTTTAGCTTTTATCCTGGAAAAAATCTAGGCGCATTAGGGGACGGGGGAGCGATCACGACGAATGATTGCGTGTTAGCCGATACAGTTCGTGCTATTGCAAATTATGGAAGCCATAAAAAATATTATAATCTCTATCAAGGGGTTAATAGTCGTTTGGACGAAATACAAGCGGCCATGTTACGTGTTAAGCTCAGAACATTAGATTCAGATACTAAGAAACGTCAGCATATAGCTCGTGCGTACTTAAAGGCTATAACGAACCCTTCGATCCAATTGCCAGCAGAGGGCAGCGAGGATCAACATGTCTGGCATTTATTTGTAATACGTTGTGCAAATCGCGAGAATTTACAATGTTATCTGGATAAAAATGGAATACAAACATTGGTTCATTACCCTATCCCACCCCATCAGCAGCGCGCTTATGCTACGTGGAATCAACATAGCTACCCGCTCAGTGAGCAAATCCACAAAGAGGTTCTAAGTTTACCCATTAGTCCGGCGATGCGTGATATTGATGTGCAATGTGTCATCAATGTATTAAATGAATATAGAGAAGGAAGTAACTAATTCACCATGTATAAATTAATCAAGCAACTTTTTTCTTTACTAACACCTAGCCAGCGCCGGCGATATTATGTATTGCAAATTCTAGTGATATTGATGGCCTTTTCTGAAATTGCATCGGTAGCCTCCATTGGACCCTTTATGGCTGTTGCTGGTAATATGCCCTTGTTACAAGGTGATGGTTTTTTGGGCCAGGTGTACCGTGCTAGCGGCGCGTCTACCCCGAGTACTTTTCTCCTGTGGTTAGGGAGTGCGGTTTTCTGCGTGATGGCGGCGGGCGAAATATTGTCCATTTATACCACTTGGCGGCTTAGTTTATTTGCAGCCAGCATAGGAAGTGAGCTGGCTGATCGCTTATATAAGCACTATATGCAGCAAAGTTGGCTGTTTCACGCGTCAGGTAACAGTTCTCAATTAATTAAGCAGGTCTCCACCGAAGCTATTCGTGTTAGCGATTTAATTATTAACCCGCTTTTGCAGATGAATGCTAGGATTGTTTTGGCTCTACTCTTGGGGGTCGCTATCTTCATTTTCAATCCAAAGGTTGCCATTACGGGGATGCTGATTTTCTCTGCTTCCTACGTGATTCTTTATTTTACAATGAATAAGCGTTTAAACAAGGCAGGAGAGGTTATATCGGAAGTAACAGCAACGCGATTTAAACTGATGTCTGAAGGTTTTGGTGGCATTAAAGATGTGTTGTTGCTTGGTCGCAAGAAAGACTTTGTCGATCGGTTTGAAGTAAGTGGCAAGGCGTTTGCTTATTCTCGTGGTACAGGCGGTGCTCTTGCTCAGGTTGCACGTTATGTTATGGAGCTTATCGCATTTGGTGTAGTGATTCTTTTGGTGTTATTTTTAATCAATAATCAGGAGGGCAATTTAAGCACGGTATTGCCGATACTTGCTATTTATGCACTCGCGGGTTTAAAACTATTGCCATCATTTCAGGCTATATTCAATTCCGTCGCTCAAATCACAAGCTGTATGGCTTCATTTAGATCGATTGAAGCCGATCTAACCGCCAGTTTTCAACAAGCCTCTAGTGCATTCTCAAATGAAGAGGTTATTAATACAAGTAAGTTACCAATAAAAAACGCCATTACGTTGGAAAACATCACCTTCACTTATCCAGGCAAACATAAATCTGTTTTAAATCAACTGAATATAACCATTCCTGTTAACAGCGTTGTTGGATTAGTTGGCTCAACTGGCTCAGGAAAATCAACTACGATTGATGTGTTGCTCGGTCTTCTTACACCGGATGAAGGCCAACTATTGATTGATGGTCAACCGATATCCAGTAATCAACTACGTAGCTGGCAAAACACAATTGGTTTTGTGCCCCAAAGCATTTATTTGTCTGATGCGAGCATCGCTGAAAATGTTGCATTTGGATTACCTAAAGATAGCATTGATCCTGATAAAGTAAAACGTGCGATTAAATTAGCGCATTTGGACGAACTGATAGAACAGTTGCCGGAAGGGTTAGAGACGCGCGTTGGTGAACGCGGCGTGCAATTATCTGGAGGTCAACGCCAACGTGTTGGTATTGCCCGGGCGCTGTATGATGATGCCAATGTTTTGATTTTAGACGAGGCGACCAGTGCGTTGGATGGTATCACCGAAAAACTTATTATGAACGCCATTCAAGACTTTACTGGCGAGAAAACCATTATCATGATTGCTCATCGTTTAGCTACAGTGAAAAAATGCGACATCATCTATCTGTTAGAAAAAGGTTGCGTGGTTGATCAGGGTACTTATGACGAGTTAATTGAGCGAAACTCAACCTTTCACAGGATGGCAATGCATGCTTAATACCGTAAATAAGCAGGAAAGGAATTCGATGGGTTCAATACTCTCGCTCATTGGTCGGAACACTGAACTATTTATTGATGATATAACGGCTCACGAGCAGACATTAAAGGATGCCGTTTCATCATCACGCTTTTTGGTTTTAGGCGGCGCTGGTTCGATTGGGCAAGCGGTTACGAAGGAAATTTTTAAACGAAATCCTTTGAAATTACATGTGGTTGATATTAGCGAAAATAATATGGTGGAATTAGTGCGCGATATTCGCAGCACGTTTGGTTA
>CANJFK010000051.1 GCA_947473535.1 Legionellaceae bacterium
CCGAGCCGCGACCGTCAGGGAGTGTTCACGAATGTGTCCCTCTTGCTTTGTTGCTTCGTAAACACTCCCTGACGGTCGCGGCTCGGATAATACGGTTTAAATTTGGTAATAAGATGCGTTTGCCCTGTTTCCATTTATCTTTGTTATCCAATGGCACTACCTTAAGCCCCCCCTTTGAAAAACGAGGGGTGGGGGGGATTTTTTACGATCCATCAAGATTAATTTGGATTGTGATGAAACAACGCGATTTATAAAATCCCCCCTACCCCCCCTTTTTCAAAGGGGGGATCCCTTCAGGTAGTGTCATTGATTTTTTGATCATTTGTTTGTACGTTATGTCCCAAAAACAGTTTATTGCATATTTATTCAATTTATACGCTAAATTAAGAATAAAAACTCAATTTAACCTTGACCAATACACCATCATGAATTACAATTCACATTAAATGCATAAATATGCATATTTAATCAATTAATGGGATATATATTCATGAGCGACCAATACAATGTGGTTATTTACGGCGTACAGGGCTATGTTGGCCAAGCCTTGATGGCGCTCGTCATAAATCACCCTTACTTGCACTTAGTCGGTGTACATTCACGACAAGCCAAGACAGAGCTATATCACAATCTACCCTTGTTAGCGGATCATCAGGTGCCGGTGTATGATTTTGATGAAATCCATCAATCCTGTGCTATTGATATTGCATTGTTAGCCACACCACCCGATGTTTCCATGGAAATCGTGACACGGCTTATTCAGCAATCAATCAACATTATAGATCTAAGTGGTGCTTTTCGATTACCGGCAGATCAATTTGTTGAATGGTATCAGATGCCTTATACCGGGCCTGACAATATGAAAGCCAGCTATGGGTTGTCACCATGGGCCAACTCATCGAAGCATCAAGTCGTTGCAAACCCTGGCTGCTATGCTACTTGTGCATTAATGTCACTTATCCCACTGTTAAAAGAGCATGTTATTCTCAACGACAACCTCATTATCGATGCCAAGTCAGGCGTTTCTGGTGCGGGTAAGCATGCTAATCCGGAGCTGATGTTCTGCGAAATTTCGGGTAATTTTTTCCCCTATAAAGTGGGAAAGCATCAACACACCCCCGAGATTAACCAAGCGTTATACGCGTTCTCAGGCAAGAAAACGAACGTCTTGCTCACAACACAAATGCTTCCCCTGCCACATGGGATATCCATGAGTATTTATGCAAATGCATCGCCACAACTTACTACGGATGAGGCGATAGCCGCCGCAATCCAATCGGCTTATCAACGTGCATATCAGCATTACCCCTTCGTGAAATATGTCGATCTAGCTAAAAATGACATCGCCAAAAATCAATTTATTTTATCGTTAAAACAGATTGTTGGGACGGCCAACACACACATCGGTTACGTTGTAAATCAAGGGAAAATCACCTTGTTCGCTTGCATTGATAACTTGTTAAAAGGCGCGGCAACGCAGGCGATAGAGAATATCAACGCGCTTTATCAGTTCCCTATCCATACAGGATTATTAAAGGAGGCATCATGATACCAGGCCCTGGCATTTTCAGAACTAAATTGCCCATCGGCTTTACCGCCGGCGGTGTGAACTGTGGCGTAAGATTATACCGACCTGATTTAGGCGTCATTATATCCGAAACTCCCTGCACAACCGTGGGCGTTTTTACACAAAATAATTACAGGGCCGCGGCGGTAAATTACTGCGTAGACTGTTTACCAGCAGACAATATCAAAGCCATCATTACCAATAGTGGTGAAGCCAATGCGGCGACGGGAGTCGATGGGATCGAGCACAATTTAGCGATGGCTACAGCACTTGCAAACGCCTTGCATTGCAATCCAGAACAAATATTAACCGCATCGACCGGCGTGATTGGCAAAACGCTCTCGATCGAAAAAATAGTCGACGCGATCCCAGCGCTCGTAAAAAAAACCACGACCATTGCTGAGAACTTCGCAACAGCCATATTGACGACCGATTTAGTCCCAAAAACCGTCTACAAAGTACTCGAATTGTCTACCGGTAGCGTGTGCATCACGGGCATATGTAAAGGTTCGGGGATGATTCATCCCAACATGGCAACGATGTTAGGCTATTTACTAACGGATGCAAAAATCAATACGCAAGACGCACAAACCATGTTGAAAACAGTGTGTGATAAAAGTTTCAATATGGTAAGTGTTGATGGTGAAACATCCACGAATGACAGTGTCTTTTTTATGGCAAACGGTATGAGCGGCGTATCCCTGAAAACCCCTGACGATCAGCTTGTTTTTTGTGAGGGGCTGCTACAAATTGCTATTTTATTAGCAAAAAGTATTGCTCGAGATGGCGAAGGCGCGTCCAAACTAATTGAGGCGCAGGTTACCGGTGCTGAAAACCCGTCGCAAGCAAGAGACATTGCAAAATCCATCATCACGAGCCCTTTAATAAAAACTGCAATCCATGGCGAATCGCCAAATTGGGGTCGAATTATATCTCGAATTGGCAATGAAAGCGTATCCGAATCAATGCTGCATTCCTGTGACATCATTATTCAGGGAATCACTGTGTTTTCGCACGGAGCACCTGTTATTTCACCGGCAGTGTTGTCCTTAAAACAAAAATTAAGCAGCGATACAACCACCATCCAAGTGGCATTCCTGGCTGGCCAGTATTCGGCAACGGCATGGGGATGTGACTTGACCGAGCAATACGTAAAAATCAATGCGGAGTACGTATCATGACGGTATTGGATAACAATAAGATCGTAATCAAAATCGGTGGCTCAGTATTGCATGATGAAAACACGATTGAATTATTATGCAATGACATCAAACAATTAACTGAATCAGGTTATAAAGTGATTTTGGTTCACGGTGGTGGCAAAGCTATCAATGCATCATTGAAAATACATGGTATTCAGTCTGAATTTATCGATGGTTTACGAGTAACCAATGCCGACGCAATGAAGATAATAGAGATGGTTCTTTGCGGTCAAGTGAATCAGTCATTGGTTAGAAAATTAAACAACAAAGGCCTGCCCGCCATCGGTTTATCCGGTGCGGATCACCATTTATTATCGTGTAAGAAATACAGTCAACAGCACGGATTTGTTGGTGAAATCCAATCCGTTAACACGTCATTGATTCGACATATATTATCTCATCAATCCATCCCAGTCATCGCATCAATCGGTATCGATACACAAGGGGATCCGTTAAACGTGAACGCCGATATGGCTGCTTGCCACATTGCAAACGCATTGGATGTGCATCAACTCATCTATTTAACCGATCAAGATGGCATTTATGATGAAAATGGCAACGTGTTGCCCACATTAAATGCCGGCGCGCTTCAAACCCTGATTAATCAAGGCACGGTAACCGATGGCATGTTAATTAAAACAAAAGCCATACTGACCTCTTTAAAATCAGGGTTAAATAAAATTCATATTTTGAATGGAAATAGAAAACGCGTCATTAATGACTTGCTGTTTACGGACATCTTTTCAGGAACAGTTTGTTTTAACCAAGGATAACCTCATGACCACACCAATCAAACATTTGTTAACCGGTAATGAATTAAGCGCAACCGACATCCACGCAATCCTTGATACAGCTGAAAAAATGAAGCGCAATCAAGCGTTATATGCTCAAGCATTGGTAGGAAAACACGTGGCGTTGGTCTTTGAGAAACCATCACTCAGAACTCGATTTAGTTTCACGGTAGCGGTCACTCAATTGGGTGGTCAGGTGATTGAAAGTGTTCGACAAAATAGGAAAGACGAGCAGCCTAAAGATTTCATTCGTGTTATCCAGGGTTATTGTGGCGCAATGATGATTAGAACCTACGATGATAACGATTTAGAAGAAATGCAAGCGCATGCCAATATTCCTATCATTAATGGTTTGACTGATTTATTCCACCCTTGTCAGAGCCTGGCTGATCTTCTAACGCTAAAAGAACATTTCCAGCAATTGGATGGGTTAACTATTTGCTACTTAGGTGATGGCAATAATGTTTTAAATAGTCTGTGTATTATGGCGACTAAACTTGGCATCAACGTACATTACTGCTGTCCAAACGATCACTCGCTCAGCCAATCGATCATCGATACGCTAGAAAAAAATGGAACGGCCTTGCTCGTTAAATCCTTTAATGATCCGAAGGAAGCGGTTAGCGGCTGCCATGCCGTGTACACCGATGTCTGGACCAGCATGGGATTCACAGACAAAGATGAAGCGCAGTTCACCCACTTACAAGTCAATGAGGCATTGATGGCACACGCACATAAAGACGCCCTTTTTATGCATTGCATGCCCATGATTCGCGGGAAAGAAGTCAGTGTGGATTTGCCGGATAAGCCTTGTTCCGTTGTTTTTCAACAAAGTGAAAACCGTTTACACGTACAAAAAGCATTATTAACCCATTTAATTTGTTAGGAGCACATCATGTCTAAAGAAAAAATTGTTTTAGCTTACTCCGGTGGATTGGATACGTCAGTCGCTATCAAATGGCTACAAGAAAAATATAATTACGATGTGATAGCCCTTGCGGTTGATGTGGGCGAAGGTAAAAACTTGCAAGCCATCAAAGACAAAGCACTGGCGATAGGTGCTATAAAATGTCATGTTTTGGATGTACAAGACGAATTTGCAAATCAATACTTAGCAAAAGCGCTCAAGGCCAATGCATTATACGAAGGCGTCTACCCGCTCATTTCAGCCCTCTCACGACCTTTAATTGCCAAAAAACTGGTTGACGTTGCGGCAGAAGAACACGCCGTCGCTGTCGCGCATGGTTGCACAGGCAAAGGTAACGATCAGGTGCGATTTGATGTGTCTATTCATACGTTAAATCCTGACTTAACGATAGTGGCGCCAGTTAGGGAATCACCGATGGGCCGAGAGCAAGCCATTGAGTATGCGCAGAAGCACCACATCCCATTGCCGATTACGTTAGACAACCCGTTCAGTATCGACATGAATTTATGGGGCAGAAGTTGCGAGTGTGGGGTGTTGGAAGATCCATGGCTTGAGCCACCCACCCATGCGTTTGAGTGGACCGCAGAAATAGATCAGACACCCGATGTAGCAACGTACTTAGCGATTCATTTTACGCAAGGATTACCCACTGGCCTCAATGGACAGGACATGCCCTTGTCCCAATTAATTATGCAATTAAACAACATCGCGGGTAAACATGGCATAGGTCGGATTGATCACGTGGAAAATCGACTCATTGGGATTAAATCCAGGGAAATTTATGAAGCGCCTGCGGCATTAACGCTCATTAAAGCACATCAAGCCTTAGAGTCGCTCTGTCTAACGCGGGATGTCCTCCATTTTAAAGCCATAATCGAGCAGAAATTTGCAAATTTAGTTTACGACGGTCTATGGTATTCACCGTTATTTGATGCCGTGAATGCCTTTATTGATACAACACAACAGACCGTAACAGGCGTCGTAAAAATAAAGTGTTTAAAAGGAAATGCCACGGTGGTGGGTCGACAGTCGCCTCAATCGTTGTATCAACTTGATTTAGCAACCTATCAAGCCTCCGATGCGTTTGATCATAAAGCATCCGAAGGATTTATTAAGTTGTGGGGGCTTCCTTTAATCGTGAATGCATTAGTTAACAACGTTGGAGCTAAATCATGAAACTTTGGGCTGGTCGATTTACGAGTGAAACAAACCAACACGTTGATGAATACAATGCGTCGATATTGTTTGATCAACAACTCGCTGCGTTCGATATTGCAGGCAGTCTAGCGCACGTGAACATGCTCGGTTTTTGCGGCATCATTCCTCAGGATAATGTTGCCTTAATTAGCACAGGACTCAACGAGATATTGCAGCGCATTAAAAACAACACCATGTCATTTAATCTGGACGATGAAGATATTCATATGAATATTGAACGAGCCTTACATCATCTGATTGGGGATGTTGCTGGCCAATTGCATACTGGCAGAAGTCGTAACGATCAAGTTGCATTGGATATGCATCTCTATCTAAGACATCATCTCATCACGGTAGTAAAGCAATTATCTGAATTAATGCAGGTTATTTTAACGATTGCCGAAGCGCATATCGATACCATTATGCCAGGCTATACACACCTGCAACGAGCCGAGCCCATACGGTTCGCGCACCACATGATGGCATATTTCCACATGTTTAGCCGTGATGTGCAACGATTAATGGACAGTTTTTCTCGAATCAATACCTGCCCATTAGGCGCAGGCGCCTTGGCTGGTAGTGGGCTAGCCATAGACAGGCAGTACGTGGCTGATTTGCTCAACTTTGATTCCATCTATATGAACAGCCTGGATGCCGTGAGTGATCGCGATTTTGTCGTTGAATTTTTGTCCAATGCATCATTAATCATGATGCACTTTTCTAAATTAAGTGAAGAAATTATTTTATGGTCTAGCCAGGAGTTCGGTTTCATTCAATTGGATGATGCCTTTTGCACGGGAAGCAGCATGATGCCGCAGAAAAAAAATCCCGATGTTGCGGAACTTGCTCGGGCTAAAACAGGTCGAGTTTATGGCGCATTGATAGGCTTGTTAACGGTTTTAAAAGGACTACCATTAGCCTACAACAAAGATTTGCAAGAAGATAAAGAAGGTTTATTCGATACCGTCAAAACCTTAAGAAAAACTTTGGCCGTATACACACCGATGCTAGCGTCCATGACCATCAACAAAATAACCATGAAAACCGCCGCAAGCAATGATTTATCCAATGCAACACAGCTGGCAAATTACTTGGTGAAACTAGGCACGCCATTCCGACAAGCGCATGAAATAACAGGAACGATTGTTTTGTACTGCCTGGAGAAAAACAAATTACTGAGCGAACTTAGCCTAGCTGAATATC
>CANJFK010000052.1 GCA_947473535.1 Legionellaceae bacterium
CATTTTAATGAAACGTTGGTAAAGTGGGCGCTTAGAAAATATGACAACTTGAAATATAAACACCGAGGGTGGGCATTGATCAAGAAAATCATGGAAAAGTCCCCGCGACTATTTGCACATTGGAAATTGATGTTTAAGGTTGCTTAATGGGAGCGCCGTGAGTTGATAGATTCATGCCGCGTTCTGCGAGGGGTTGTCAGGGAAGTTCCGATGATCTACTTACCCGACAAGGTGTAATATACACTCAACCAGTCAAAATAAAGTGTCATTCGCCACGTAACCCGTAATGCACGCCATGGGCGCGCATTACGGGTTACGTGTGGCTAACTAAGCCTCAGCCAGCAACTGTTCTGGCATCGTGAAATTAAGCTCAAGGATTGCGCTATCCCCTACGCGCTCAAGATTCACGCTGACTTTATCGCGATCAATCGGTATGTACTTTGCAATCACGGCGAGGATTTCCTCTTGTAATTTAGGTAAATAATCGGGCGCGTTGCGTTGTGAACGTTCATGTGAAATGATGATTTGTAGACGTTCCTTGGCTACCGAGGCAGTTGTGTTGCGTTTACGCAAATAACTAAAAATACTCATGCTGGAACATCCTCTCTATTTTTACCGAATAGACGGCGCAGTATTCCTTTGCGCCCACAATTGATAAAACGCATGGGTCTTTCTTCACCCAAGAAGCGAGCAATGGCATCCTGGTAGGCGGGGCCTGCATCACTGTGCTCGTCATGAATAACCGGCGTCCCTGTGTTTGATGCTTTTAGCACGGCTTTTGATTCTGGAATGATACCAATTAAAGGGATAGCAAGAATATCTTTGACATCCTGTACCGATAGCATTTCGCCTGTTTCAACGCGTTCCGCATCATAACGTGTTAATAATAAATGTTCTTGAATCGGCGTTGTACCGTCAATGGCCCGTTTGGTTTTACTGGCTAAAATACCCAAAATTCTGTCAGAGTCTCTCACGGATGACGCTTCAGGATTCGTTACGACAATGGCATGGTCAGCAAAATGCATGGCCATCAGCGCGCCAGACTCTATTCCGGCAGGAGAATCACAAACGATATACTCAAATTCTTTTGACAACTCATTGAGAATTCGTTCAACGCCGTCGAGTGTTAAGGCATCTTTATCACGAGTTTGTGACGCAGGAAGTATAAAAAGCGTGGGAATCCGTTTGTCTTTAATTAATGCTTGTTTAAGACTTGCTTCGCCATTGATAACATTAATAAAGTCATACACAACGCGTCGCTCGCAACCCATGATGATATCAAGGTTTCTTAAACCGATGTCAAAATCGATGACTACCGTCTTGTGCCCTCGCATAGCAAGGCCGGATGAAATAGCTGCCGAAGAGGTGGTTTTACCAACGCCGCCCTTCCCAGAAGTAACGACAATAATTTTAGCCAACGCCGGACCCTTCCTTTTAGTCGATTGAACATGAAAATTCCTTTAATTCTACACGTGATTGTAAGCTTATTTCAACCATTTAAATTGTTATTTATGGAAATGATTGTATAATAATCAGTTAACTAAATGACTGGAGCGTGGTATGTCACTTTCAATCGTACAACAAGCACTGACGTTTGATGATGTTTTGTTGGTTCCTGCTCACTCAACCATACTCCCGAAAGAAGTTTGTCTTAAGGCGCGTTTGACACGAGAAATCGAGTTAAATATGCCACTGATATCTGCTGCGATGGATACTGTTACTGAAGCTCGACTGGCTATCGTCATGGCGCAGGAAGGTGGGATTGGTATTATCCATAAAAACATGAGTATTACGGCTCAAGCGAGTGAGGTTAGACAAGTTAAACGGTTTGAAAGTGGTATGGTGAAAGATCCTGTCACCGTCGCGCCGAATTTGCCCGTTAAAGAATTGTTAGACATCATGGTACGCCATAATTTTTCTGGGATGCCTGTTGTCGATGGTGAGCGTTTAGTCGGCATCGTTACTAGTCGTGACATTCGTTTTGAAACCAATTTATCGTTGCCAGTCTCTGCGGTGATGACAGCTAAAGATCAGTTAGTAACGGTCAA
Source organism: Legionellaceae bacterium (assembly GCA_947473535.1). GTDB lineage: Bacteria > Pseudomonadota > Gammaproteobacteria > Legionellales > Legionellaceae > CANJFK01. The sequence goes on from CANJFK010000052.1 coordinate 2,049, forward strand.
AGAGGGTGCGGGTCGTGAGGAAATTCGTAGTTTATTGCATAAGCATCGAATTGAAAAATTATTGGTTGTTAATGACGCGTTTTATTTGCGTGGGTTAATTACGGTCAAAGATATTCAAAAGGCAAAAGAAAATCCCTATGCTTGTAAAGATGCCTATGAGCAGTTGCGGGTTGGGGCGGCCGTAGGCGTAGGCGAAGGAACAGATGAACGGGTCGCCGCACTTGTTGATGCAGGTGTTGATGTGATTATTGTTGATACAGCCCATGGTCATTCTCAAGGCGTGCTCAATCGAGTGAAGTGGATTAAAACACATTTTCCGCATGTTCAAGTGATCGGGGGCAATATTGCAACGGCGGCGGCGGCGAAAGATTTGGTTGCGGCCGGGGCGGATGCGGTTAAAGTGGGCATTGGACCTGGTTCAATTTGCACGACTCGCGTGGTGACTGGTGTTGGTGTACCGCAAATTACAGCGATTTCTAATGTCGCAGCTGGTCTTAAAGGCGAGGTACCTATTATTGCTGATGGCGGCATTCGTTTTTCAGGCGATATTTGTAAAGCACTTGCGGCTGGCGCATTTACCGTGATGCTGGGTAGTATGTTTGCGGGTACTGAGGAGTCACCTGGCGAAATTGAACTTTATCAGGGGCGTACTTACAAAAGCTACCGAGGCATGGGTTCGATCGGCGCAATGTCGCAGCTTCAGGGATCAAGTGATCGTTATTTTCAAGACGGAAGTTTAGGTGCAGAAAAATTGGTTCCTGAAGGCGTTGAGGGACGTGTTCCGTATAAAGGGGCAGTCAATACGATTATTCATCAGATGCTTGGTGGCTTGCGTTCTTGTATGGGTTATACAGGATGCGCCACGATTAATGAATTGCACGAAAAAGTAGAGTTTGTTCGTGTCACCAATGCCGGTATGCGAGAGTCACACGTACATGATGTGAGCATTACCAAACAGGCGCCTAATTATCAGATTGATGAATATGAAAAATATTAAACAAAAACCCATTGTTATTCTTGATTTTGGTTCACAATATACACAACTAATCGGCAGACGCTTGCGAGAAATGGGTGTTTATTGTGAGATCTATCCTTTTGATGTAACCGTCTCTCTATTACAAGATCTTGCTCCGTGCGGCATTATTTTATCGGGAGGGCCATCAACGGTTACTGTCGATATTAATCCTAGAGCGCCGGAATGGGTGTTTAAATCAGGGATCCCATTGCTTGGTATTTGTTATGGCATGCAAACGATGGCGGTGCAGTTAGGTGGTTCTGTCGCCTCATCCTCTGTCAGGGAATTTGGGTATGCTGAATTAACGTTACATCGCCATAGTTGTTTGCTCGATAACATTGAAGATAGAACAACGCCTGCTGGCGATGCATTGCTTGATGTGTGGATGAGTCATGGGGATAAAGTGACTGCATTACCCCCTGGATTTAAGGTTATTTGTGAAACGCGCAATGCGCCCATTGCCGGGATGGCTGATGAGTCGCGTCATTGGTATGGCGTGCAATTTCATCCTGAAGTCACCCATACGTTACAAGGCTTGCGTATTTTACAGCGTTTTGTTATCGATATTTGTCATGCTGAAACGACGTGGACTGCAGGTAATATTGTCGAATTGGCCATTGCTAAAATTAGGCAACAAGTGGGCACGCAAAGTGTTTTGCTTGGTTTGTCAGGGGGTGTTGATTCATCGGTTGTTGCTGCATTATTGCATCGAGCGATAGGCTCACAATTAGTGTGTGTGTTTGTTGATACGGGCTTGTTGCGCCTCAATGAAGCGACGCAAGTGATGGCGATGTTTGGCCAGCATATGGGGATTAAAATTATCGCGGTGAATGCCGAAGATAAATTTTTACATGCCCTGCAGGGTGTTACTTGTCCTGAACAAAAACGTAAAATCATTGGCCACGCATTCATTGAAATTTTTGATGAAGAGGCGCGTCATCTACCTGGTATTCAATGGCTAGCTCAAGGCACAATTTATCCCGATGTGATTGAGTCAGCAGCAACGCGCCTTAATGGTGGTTCGGAGGTGATTAAGTCGCACCATAATGTGGGTGGTTTGCCTGAAACTATGAATTTAAAACTGCTCGAACCCATTCGTGAGTTGTTTAAAGATGAAGTGCGTAAAATAGGGCTTGAATTAGGTTTGCCCTATGAAATGGTTTATCGGCATCCATTTCCTGGTCCAGGATTGGGTGTGCGTATTTTAGGTGAAGTGAAAAAAGAGTACGCTAATATTTTACGCCATGCAGATGCCATTTTTATTGATGAACTACGCTTGGCTGGATTATATCAAAAAGTTAGTCAAGCGTTCGCTGTTTTTTTACCGGTGAAAAGTGTTGGGGTGATGGGCGACGGTCGACGTTATGATTATGTTATTTGTTTGCGTGCAGTTGAAACAATTGATTTCATGACAGCACACTGGTCTCAATTACCGTGGGATTTTTTAGCCAACGTATCGAATCGTATTATTAACGAAGTAGCCGGCGTTTCAAGAGTTACCTATGATATCTCGGGCAAACCACCGGCAACAATTGAATGGGAGTGAGTGATTTATTCTGGATGAAGCAGGCATACGATCTGGCAATCCTCGCACGCGACCAAGGTGAAATTCCAGTTGGCGCTCTATTGGTTAGTGAAGACAATCAGCTGCTTGGACGCGGATGGAATCAAGTTATACAAAAGAATGATCCCACCGCGCATGCTGAATGCTTAGCCATCCGGGACGCTTGTGCTCACACACAGAACTATCGTTTACAAAATAGTACATTATACGTCACTCTGGAGCCTTGTTGTATGTGTGCCGGCGCAATGGTTCATGCGCGCATCAAACGCCTTGTTTTTGCCGCTCGAGATGTAAAAACAGGTGCCGCTGGTTCAGTTTATAACCTTTTGCGGGGGTATCCGTTAAATCACCACGTTCACATTGATGAGGGTGTGTTGCAACAAAATTGTACCGCGTTATTAACTGATTTTTTTAAATCCCGCCGTACATCAAATCGTCCATGACCGCCTAGACTGCCTGTATCATTGTCAAATGTCTTAAATTTATATACTATGCACCAATATTGAATTTTGGCGTTTTATATATGTTTGCTAAATCTACCGTTCAACCAAAATATAACGCCACTAGTAAAAAACTAGGTCACGGTTCTTACGGTTTGGTTGATGAATATGTCGATGTAACTACAGGCAAGAAAGTTGCTGTAAAAACAATGAGCCATTTTGACACAGATTCTACCGACGCCAAATGGCTATTAAGAGAAATCACAATCTTGCGGACGGTAAGGGGGCACCCTAATATCATTTCTTTGGAAGACCTCTTCATAACACCCAAAAAGACAAATGAAATTAAATTAGTCTTCGAACGTTGTGATACCGACTTAGGGAAAGTTATCCGCAGCAAGCAATCACTTTCTAATAACCACTTTCAATTTTTTTTATACCAAATTCTTTATGGCATCTATTTTATCCATTCGGCCAAACTGGTTCATCGTGATTTGAAACCTGCGAATATTTTAATTAATAGCAATTGTGACATTAAAATTTGCGACTTCGGTTTGGCACGAGCCATTCAGCAAATAAATGAGACAAATTCATCCAACGCCGAACTACCATCTCCGCCGCCGGTACTTTTTAGGCAATTAACGGGCTATGTGGTCACGCGTTGGTACCGTAGCCCTGAGTTGATTCTTAATTATAGCAGAGGTGGAGAAGCGCCCGCTGATATGTGGAGCATTGGCTGCATATTGGCGGAGTTGCTCTTAGGGATACCAATTTTTGCTGAAGGTGATCCTAGGGCGGTATTGAGCTCAATTTTTGATTTGATAGGAACGCCTGCCCCAGAAGATGGCGCATGGCTTGATGACGTAGGCGCTCGTCATTATTTAAGACGATTGCCAAGCAAACCGCGTCAAAATTTTGCGTTGAAATTTCCCCACGTACACCCAGATGCACTTGATTTATTGCAGAAGCTGCTTGAATTCAATCCCTCGAAACGTATATCAGCCGAACAAGCAATGCGGCATCCTTTCGTCAATTCTTACTTTAATCATCAACATCTTTTGACGACGTACTCTCTGGAATCCAAATCCGCAGAAGACAAAAGTTCCTTGGCTGACTATATGCAATTCGAAACTGAATTAGATAGTCCTTCAACACGCCGTTCATCAACTGAAATCACTCAATGGGCTTGTGATCTTATTCAAAAAGAAGCGGCAAGATACAACGCTGAACTACCTTCATCAGCCGACATCACTCAAGAAGATACTGCTGCTAAATCTTCGGCTATCGCCTCAACAAGCAACACCACAAGCTCTTTCTTCTATAATGCGGATGTACCTTCAGGCGTAAGTGCCGCAGGGGATTTGAGTGATGCAGATCATCCTATCGAAGCTGGGGGAGCACGCGTTTCGAATGATGAGAGTCACTTACAGCCTAAACCTAACGCTTGATTTTTTCAGTACAATTAGACTCGTTAATGAAGCTCGGCCATTAATCGATCACGCAGGTTCATTTCTTCTTTTTTGCTTAATACTTGGCCCTGTTGATTGTTGATATAAAACATATCTTCAACGCGTTCACCGGCGGTGGCGATTTTTGCATTGTGTAAATGAATCTTTTCGCTTAAAAAAATACGACTAATATTTGCCAATAACCCCGAGCGATCGCCCGTGACCAAAAATAAACACGTATGTTGGCCTTCACTATCTTGGCTATACGTTATTTTTGGTTTTAAGTTAAAGTGTGCTTGCGTGCGTGAAAGTCTTCGTCTTGTCACGGTGGGTAACTGGCGTTC
>CANJFK010000053.1 GCA_947473535.1 Legionellaceae bacterium
ATCTGTTGCTTCCAAAAAGATTTGCAATAGGGCTGGCTATTACGCATCTTTTTGGAAGCAACAGACAAAAAAATCAACTTACCTAAAAAACCGAAAACTCATGTGTTTCGAGTATAGACGTATATATGGTATAAAATACCTCATTTACAGGATGACATTTCTTATGAATGAAGACGAACTGTCCTTCTTTTTTAAAGCACTGGCTATGATCACACACGATAAAAGCCAACCATTGCATGATGCCGCAAGAATGCTAGGGGATAACTATTTAAAATATTTAGTCCATATTGAAGGGATGGGCGCTGTTTCTGACCAAGGCGTGCTGCCTTATCAAAGCTATGTACTGACCACGTTAAAATTGTTTTTACATAAACCTGGCTTAGAATATGCCAATACCATCATACACGATATGGAAGGAGATCATCATCGTGGTCACTTTGCGTTGATAGGCGAAGACGCGAATGTTATCGAACGATTGCGAACTGTATTTCATTCACATGATGCTGCTGAATTTCAGATCATTCCTGTACTGAGGACTAAAGTTGATAGTTGTATCAACCCCCTTGATACAGCAGAAGCTCAAAAAAGTTATTTATGCTATTTATTATATGAAATCAAACATGGGCATGCAGTACATGACGCACTACGAAAATTAGCAACATGGCGCGAGGATGTGTTCAGCGAGGCATCAGACGGCATCATAGAGCAAGATGGCTTTAATGTCTTATTTAATTTAGTTAACAACTCACCAGAGGTTGAAATCGTTCGCTACGCGCTGATGGCTTTGTTTAAACATACTGTGCAACAGTCTTTTGGCGAAACAGCAGATCACACTAACAAACAAAAATTCGTAGCGAGAATACTGGAACTTTTGTTTTCATCCGATATTGAGACAGCAAAATATGCAATTTACTCACTACAACAAATGTTCATTTCAGAAGATGAAACGATAAGATGTGACATCATCATACCGCCATGCATTCGTTTACTGAGCTTAAGCGCAAGCAACGTGGCCATACAACATTCTGTGCTTGAGTTCTTGGTGTATGTTACTGATCGCGATGAAGACTATCGACAGGCTATTTATCGAGCAGGCGGTATCCCCGTACTGGTGGGCTATATACCATCACACTTTGTGGATATTGCTGATAAATCATTGGCATTCGATGCATTAAACGTGTTAGGAAATTTGGCCATTGATAGTTTGTCCGTTAAGAAAGCGATTCATGATGCTCATGGCATCGAAATGTTATTACCTTGGTTAAAGCAGACGAACGATGACTACCTCAAGAGTGCCATTTTACGTGCATTGAGTTTGATTTGTCGAGACAATGAGGCGAATCAACAACTACTGTTTGATAGAAAAGGCGTTGACTTATTGTTTTCTTTGCTACATTCCCATAACCTTGACGTTGTACAACGTGCCGTAAATACTTTGGCTCAGGTATCTCATCGACATGATATCATTCAAAAATTCATCAGTAATCATCGTGATCTGCCCGTGCTTTTCGGTTTATTATCCGACAAGCATGAAGAAAAAATGCGCAGGTTTGCAATCGTGATACTCGTTGAATTGTCAGATAACGCCTATTGTCTACCCATCTTAAGTCGTTATCTAAGTGTTGATCTTCTTTTCATGTGCTTGCGTAGCACAACGGATGCACAACTCGTTCAAGAGCTCCTATTTATAATCGCTCAGTTGTCATTTTTCGAAGTCAACGAGACACCTATTCGTCAATCAGAAGCTATTTTAGAACAGTTATCTTTGCCGTCCTGTGATACGAGTATTCGCAATTATGCGAACACGGCGCTCAATAATTTATCGCTATTTCGAGCAAGAAAACGTCAGGTAGAAATGGGTGCGTATTCCAAAGCAATAGAGGAATATACGCGTTTTTTACAAAGAGACCCCGCGCATCTCGCAGCGTTATTAGAGCGAGCAAGTATTTATGAAAAGTTACAAAACTACAAAAATGCCTTTAGTGATTATGAGCTCGTTTTAAAATTAAACCCCGACCTACTAGAGGAATCGGTGGCTCAAGAAGGTATCCGGCGGATCAACGAGCTCAACAAACCAGCTCATTCTCCGCGAAAGTGATGAGAGGGTTGTAATGTAATGAACCATCCCTCCTATATCATGAGCTTGATTTGAAGTACAACAAAGCATTCAGTATCAATATGGAAGCACTAATTTTCACAATATAAGCATGTATTTTAATCTAACGTTGAGAATGGCGTATACTATCCTATTTGAAAGGGAGATTAATATTATGCGTCGATTACTAATCTTGTTATGTGGTCTTTGTTGTTTTAATTACGTACAGGCTTTTCCATGTTTTGTGACGATAGTCAAAGATAATTGTTGGTTAAATTATAATTTAAATGTTGATGTGACCAATGCGGATACTGGCAAATCAATTATGAAGATTATTGTTCCACAAGGGCAAGCATGGGTCAGGCAACCATTTGTTTGCCAAACCGCGGAAACATTATCCCTTACAGCGACATTCGACCCTGTTATTTGGGAAAGTCAAGCGGATAAAGTGTATACAGGGAAGCATTACTGGGGACTGCCTAAAGCAATATTAAAGGGACACGCTGGATGGAACGTCACCGTTTGCTTTTCAAAGGATTTTGCTGAAGTGCCGCTTCCACCCGATGCACCCGGTAAATGCGAATGCGATCTTAAAAGTATTCCTCCTATAGATCCTATAAAAGTAAATTAACGGTCGGGATTCGACGGAGTATTTTAATTTGAACAATTTGAGGCGAAAAATTGGCCAAATGCTTATCTTTGGTTTTTCTGGTTGTGAAATAGATGAGCATAGTCCAGTGGTTCAATGGTTAAAGGGTGATGGTCTTGGCGGCGTATTACTTTTTGATTTGGATTTAGTTACCCATCATTATGGTAAAAATCTAAAAAACAGAGAACAGATTATGCGCTTGAATAACGAATTAAATCGTTATGCTCGTTTGTATTCTCTGCATGATAGTTTACCATTATTTATTGCAATTGATTATGAAGGCGGAGTAGTTGATGGCTTGTCCAGGATTGCCGGATGCATGAGAACAAAACAACCCGCTGAGCAATCGTTGCTTACTGACGATGATTTATATGAAGAAGCTGGAAAAATGGCTGAAACGCTACACGAATTAGGTTTTAATCTTAATTTCGCACCTGTTGTTGATCTTAGTTTGAATGAACAACAGGGTATTATTGGTACGCTCGGTCGAAGTTTTTCGGCAAAACCAGCGGAGGTCATCCGAGCCGCGAGACAATTTGTGAATGCGTTTAATAAACACAATGTCGTTTGTGCTTACAAACATTTTCCTGGCCATGGGAGTGCGTGTGGCGACACGCATTTGGGGTTTGTTGATGTAACAGAGCGTTATCAGGATCAAGAGTTATTACCTTATGCAACGTTATTGCATTCAGATAATGCTACTCAATCCGTCATGGTGATGACCGCTCATGTGATTAATCGCCAATTGGATGCCAGCGGATTGCCTGCTACGTTATCGCACGCTATCCTCACGCAACTATTACGAGAAAAGCTTGGATTTGACGGCGTTATTGTAAGTGATGATATGCAAATGCAGGCGATTAGTCAGCATTACTCCCTAGACGAATCACTTCGTTTAACAATAAATGCCGGGGCTGACATGATGATTTTTTCGAACCAATGGGGTGACATAACACCGACAGAAATCATTGATCGCATCGAGGGTCTGGTTCAGTCGGGTGCTGTCGACTTGATGCGAATCGATGACGCTTACCGTAGAATTTGTCTTCTAAAAGCGTTGAATACCCATGGCGAACGAAATTCTGAGCAGGGAAGACAATTCTCGAGCATACATGAGACATCTCTTGCATCATAAACAGCCAAAAGCATCGTGACACAGACTGTAAAAAAGTTATACTTACAGCAAGGAAGACAAGGACTGTCTGACACGATGTCACCACCAATGGTGCTGCACAAAGGATGTGCTTCACCGTGAGTGGGCCGAGCGTGTTTTAATAAATCAAACGTGTCGCTAAATAGCGACTCCTCGCTACATAAAGTCGAAAGCCATGGTATAATGCATTTTTTTTTCGCATGAAGATTCTTTTATGGGCCGAGACGTTTTGTTAAATAAAAAATATTCTGATGCATTGATTGCCTATGAAGCGCATGACCATCACATGGTTATTGAGTTGTGTAGCGAGATCATCCATTCTAAAATGCCTGATTTGTCCTATGGCCATGATGAATTAATGGTTAATGTGTGTGCTCTTCGGCGGCGTGTAAGTTTAGAACTATTTAAACAAACAGGTTCTATTAATTATCATATCATGGCGATGGAGGACTTTTTACTTGGGCGTTATTGTGAAAAACCTGAGCCGGGCGAAAAAATAGTTTATGTAACGTCAGCGCCATCAAATCCAGTAGAATGTGTTATAACGATCGACGGTGCAACCACGAACCATTCCTCGCCTGATTCGATTATTAGCGTTCATTCTGGCGCGAAGGGCGAAGAGGCCATCAATCCAACACCCTCTCCTGAATCGGTCATTAAAATACATCAATCAATAAAAAACAAAGCCAAAGTCAAAGCCAAAAAGAAAAATGAAAAAGGTGATGACTATTTAAAGGCCGGTGATTACGCTACTGCATTAAATTGTTATACAGAATCCATTCATATCGATTCAGAAAATTTACGTGCTTACCAAGGGCGCATAAAGGCCAACATGTATTTGGGTCATCGCGAGGCTGCATTAAATGACTGCGCTCAAATAATTCATTTGGATTATGTGGAAGGAAATGCTTTGTGGGGCTTTACGCTTGTGGCACTTGGTGAGTATGAACAAGCAGATGTTGTTTTATCAAATTTAATTCTGAAAAAGTCAAATCTTGCGAACAATGGAATGATTACTTTACGACTGCAAGCCGCAAAAATTTATAGGACGGATGGGCAATTAGAGAAAGCTAAAAAATATATATTGGATGCATGGATAATCGATACAGAATGTTCAATCGTAGGTAAAGAACTCGGAAACCTTGGACGAACATACCAATTGAGCGGCATGTATGAAATAAAAAAGAAAAATTATCAACAAGCTAAATTATATTTTGATCAGGCAATACTATGTAGTGTGTTAATGTTTAAAGAGTCACTCGTTGATGCACTCCTGCGGGTTATGGAACTATTTAAAGCAAGCACACAAGATGATATTGCTCGTGGCTATTTGGATATAGTAAATGATCTCTCGTCTAAAATTAACGCTGTTATCACCCCGAAGGAGCTCAATACGATTATTGCTTTCGGATCGAGCATTACGCTTTCTGATTTGGTTACGTTGTGCCGCGAGCCTAAAAATAGTTTATCAGCGGCTCAAGGTTCTGCCGCTGCTGTTGATAAATCACGACAAGAAACGAGGGCTCCTGGTGATTTATCGGCGCTGGTAGTGAATAGTGTGTTTAAGCACGTCCAGTGTGGAGGACAGCACACGGCTCAAGAAATCACGCCAAGCCTAGTCACCTAAAATACCGAAAACTCATTAGCGACAAGTATACCCTTTGTTTCTTCCTCATGTATAATGAGCGTCCTATTCTAATTAGGTCAATAATATGAGTAAAAAAACGCTATATCGGATAACGTTCTCTTATCTCGATGCCGTTTATGAAATATATGCACGTAAAGTGAGTGAGAGTGATTTGTTTGGTTTCCTTGCGGTTGAAGAGTTTATTTTTGGTGAAAACTCATCCTTGGTTGTTGACCCAGCGGAAGAGCGATTAAAATTAGAGTTTAATAGTGTAAAACGTACGTTTATTCCAATGCATGCCGTATTTCGTATTGATGAAGTGGATAAACAAGGGGTTGCTAAAGTTCGTGATAAATTTCCTGATTCAAATAAAGTAACTATGTTTCCAGTACCGGGAAAGAGTAAAGATTAATTCGAACATGATCCTAAGGACCTTATTATGACAATCCCAAGTAAAATTAAAGAAGTGTATGAAAAGTCCACGCGACTGTTCACGACCAAAGAAGTAGAAGCGGCGCTGGATCGAATGGCAATCAATATTCATCAGCAGTTGCACGATAAAAACCCTGTACTCTTGTGCGTTATGATTGGCGGCATGGTCCCTTTGGGAAATCTATTGCCACGATTAGATTTTCCATTAGAGGTCGATTACGTCCATGCGACTCGTTATCGCGGCGAGATAAGTGCAGGTGAACTGCATTGGAAGGTTAAGCCAGCCGTTGATTTACAGGACCGTACCGTTTTAGTTGTAGACGATATTTTAGATGGCGGCGTTACTCTGGCAGCAATTATTGCTGAAATAAAAGCCATGGGCGCTAAAGAAGTGTTCACCGCTGTTTTAGTTGATAAGCACCGAAAACGCGTAGAAAATGGTTTGAGGCATGCTGATTTTGTAGGACTGCAAGTCGAAGATCATTACATTTTTGGTTATGGTATGGATTATAATGAGTATTTGCGTAATGCGCCCGGTATATTTATTGTGGCACCGGAACACGAATAGATATCGCTAGTACAATGGCACTACCTTAAGCCAAAATGTTGACGTAGCCTGGATTACGCGCCGCGTAATCCAGGAGCAGCGCCGGCGTGAGGCATCGCGTTTCCCGGATTACGCTGCGCCCCATCCAGGCTACGTTTAATGTTAATTTTAGATAAAAAGTTTAGGGTAGCACCATTGATCGCTACTCCATTCTAGTG